>CAYPIG010000031.1:7884-30622 GCA_964410705.1 uncultured Gallionella sp. | reverse complement strand
TCGCAGATCGGGCAATCCAGCGGATGATTAATCAGCAGGAATTCCATCACGCCTTTTTGCGCCTTCACTGCCATTTCAGAATGCGTATGAACCTTCATGCCGTCGGAAGCCGGTGTCGCACAGGCAGGCAAAGGCTTGGGCGCCTTTTCCACTTCGACCAGACACATGCGGCAGTTGGCCGATATGGATAGTTTTTTGTGGTAACAAAAATGCGGGATATAGACGCCGGCTTTATGAGCCGCATCCATCACCGTAGAACCGCGTTCGGTTTCTACTAATTTGCCATCAATTTCAATGTTGATCATTGCGCACCTAACCCGTCAGCTAAACCAAGCACCGCTTGTGTTCGATGTGATATTCAAATTCTGCCCTGAAATTCTTGAGCATACCTTGTACTGGCCAGACAGCCGCCTCACCCAGCGCGCAGATGGTACGTCCGGCGATGTTGTCACCTATGCTCAGCAACAAGTCCAGATCCTCGGGACGCCCCTGACCATGTTCGATGCGATGAACGATGCGGTACAGCCAACCGGTGCCTTCGCGGCAGGGCGTACACTGACCACAGGACTCCTCGTGATAGAAATACGACAGGCGTTCTAGCGCACGCACCATGCAGACGGTTTCATCCATTACGATTACCGCTCCGCTGCCAAGGCCTGAACCTGCCTTCTGGATAGAGTCGTAATCCATAGTCAGATCCATCATCACTTCACCCGGCAATACCGGCATCGATGATCCGCCTGGAATGACCGCTTTCAACTTGTGACCGTTGCGAACGCCGCCTGCCATCTCCAGCAGTTTTGCAAAAGGCGTGCCCATAGGCACTTCAAAGTTACCCGGATTGTTCACATGGCCTGATACTGAGAACAGCTTGGTGCCGCCGTTATTGGGTTTACCCAGTTCGAGAAACGCCTTGCCGCCGTTGTTGATGATGTACGGGATGCTGGCGAAAGTCTCGGTGTTGTTGATCGTGGTCGGCTTGCCGTACAGACCGAAGCTGGCCGGGAAAGGCGGCTTGAAGCGCGGTTGCCCCTTCTTGCCTTCGATGGATTCGAGCAGAGCGGTCTCTTCGCCGCAGATATAAGCGCCATAACCCAGATGATTGTGCAGGTCGAAGGAAAAATCTGAACCTAAAATCTTGTCGCCCAGAAAACCCGCCGCGCGCGCAACTTCACAGGCTTCTTCCATGCGCTCGTACGCTTCGAAGATTTCGCCGTGGATGTAGTTGTAGCCGGTCTTGACGTTCATGGTGTAAGCCGCAATCGCCAGCCCTTCGATCAGCAGATGGGGATTGCATAAAAGGATATCCCAGTCCTTGCAAGTACCCGGCTCGCCTTCGTCCGAATTCCAGACGATATACTTATCGCCGGTCAGGTTGCGCGGCATGAAGCTCCACTTCAAACCGGTCGGAAAACCCGCACCGCCGCGACCGCGCAGTGCTGACAACTTGACTTCGGCGATGATGGCATCGGGCGACATCTGCTCGGTCAGCACTTTACGCAAGGCCTGATAACCGCCGACTTTCAGGTAGTTCTCTAATGTCCACGGCTGGTCAAAATCCATCGTGGTTTGGGTAACCGGACCTCTCATGACTTATCCAATTCTGCCAAAATAGAATCAATCTTAGCTGGGGTTAAACGCCCGCAGAGCTTCTTGTTGTTGATGGACATGATAGGCGCATCCTTGCAGGCCCCCATGCACTCACCTTCACGCAGACCATAACGGCCGTCCGCTGTCACTTCGCCAAGACCAATGCCGATCTTGCTCTTTAAATAGGCCAGCGTGTCTTCGACACCGCACAGCGTGCAGGACAGATTGGTACAAACGGTCAGCGTGGTTTTACCCATAGGCTTTAAGTTGTACATGTGGTAGAAAGTCGCCACTTCGTACACCGCCATCTGCGCCATACCGAGATAGGCTGCGATATCGGACATGTCGTCGTTGGAGATCCAGCCTTTTTCGTCCTGAACAAAACGGAGCGCGGCCATCACTGCGGACTGCTTCTGGTCAGCCGGGTATTTTTTCAACTCGCGGTTGATCTGGTTTTGTATATTCGCGGATAACATTATCGGTCTATCTCTCCAAAAACAATGTCCTGTGTACCGATGATGGTCACAACGTCGGCGATCATGTGCCCGCGCGCCATCTCATCCAATGCAGCCAGATGGGCAAAACCGGGTGCACGTATCTTCAGGCGGTAAGGTTTATTTCCCCCGTCGGAGACCAGGTAGATGCCAAATTCACCCTTGGGGTGCTCAACTGCCGCATAAGCCTCGCCTTCGGGCACATGCATGCCTTCGGTGAACAGCTTGAAGTGGTGGATCAGCTCTTCCATGTTCTGCTTCATGGACTCGCGACCCGGCGGGGCATACTTGTGATTGGCGGTGATGACAGGACCTGGATTGACCCGCAACCAGTCTATGCACTGCTTGATGATGCGATTGCTCTGGCGCATTTCTTCCACGCGGCACAGATAACGGTCGTATGAGTCGCCGTTTACGCCGACTGGAATATCAAAATCCAGCTGATCGTAAGCTGCATATGGGCGTTTCTTGCGCAAATCCCACTCGATACCGGAACCGCGCAGCATAGGGCCGGTCAGTCCCATCGCCAGTGCGCGCTCGGGCGAAACAACGCCGATGCCGACGGTGCGCTGTTTCCAGATACGGTTGTCGGTCAGCAGGGTTTCGTATTCATCGACATAAGTCGGGAAACGGCGGGTGAAATCTTCCAGGAAATCGAGCAGCGAACCCTGACGGTTCTCGTTCATCTTTCTGACCGCTGCTGCGTTGTGTATCTTGGAAGCCTCGTACTGCGGCATGCTGTCCGGCAAATCGCGGTACACCCCGCCCGGACGGTAGTATGCCGCATGCATGCGCGCACCGGACACCGCCTCATAGGCATCCATCAGATCTTCGCGTTCGCGGAAGCAGTACAGGAAGATCGTCATCGCGCCGATGTCCAGACCATGCGCGCCCAGCCACATCAGGTGATTCAGAATACGGGTGATTTCGTCGAACAGCACGCGGATGTATTGCGCACGGATTGGCACCTCGATTCCGGCCAGTTTCTCTATCGCCTGTACGTATGCGTGCTCATTGCACATCATCGAAACGTAGTCCAGCCTGTCCATGTAGGGAACAGACTGTAAAAAGGTCTTGTGTTCGGCCAGCTTTTCGGTCGCACGATGCAACAGACCGATATGCGGATCGGCGCGCTGTATCACTTCACCATCGAGTTCCAGAACCAGGCGCAGCACACCGTGAGCTGCCGGGTGCTGTGGTCCAAAGTTCATCGTGTAATTTTTGATTTCAGGCATGATTACCTCGCACGAGATGAATTTCTGCGAAGGACACTTTGTACGAACCAAGGCCCGCAGGGCGGCCGGAGCTAAAATTCATCGTGTAATTTTTGATTTCAGGCATGAGTGCGTCCTTAATTACAACCGTAAGTTTCTTCGCGGATGATGCGCGGGGTCACTTCACGCGGCTCAATCGACACCGGCTGATACACCACACGCCGCTGATCAGCGTCATAGCGCATTTCAACGTGACCCGAAAGCGGGAAGTCTTTCCTGAAAGGATTACCGACGAAACCATAGTCGGTCAGGATGCGGCGCAAATCAGGATGACCGGTGAAGATGATGCCGAACAGATCGAACGCTTCGCGCTCAAACCAGTTCGCACCCGACCAGAGCGGCGATACTGAGGCTAACACCGGAAAACCATCGTCCTCGGCGAAGATACGCACGCGCAGACGGCGGTTATGAACGATGGACAAGAGTTGATATACCACGGCAAAGCGCTTGCCTTCCCATGCGCCGTCCCGGTATGTGGAATAGTCGATACCGCACAGATCCGTCACCTGAGAAAAAAGCGTACTGGCATCATCGCGCAGCATCGTCATCACCGGCAGCATCTCAGACGATCTGATCACGACGGTGGTCTCTCCCAGCGCTTCCTTGACACTCACCAGCTGATCCCCCAGCAGATCTTCCAGTGTCTCGCGCAATGATTTCATTTCAGTCGTCATAATCATCCCTGACGTGCAATTGTGTTGGTACGCTTGATCTTGTTCTGCAACTGAATCAGGCCGTACAGCAGTGCTTCAGCCGTTGGAGGACATCCCGGCACATAGATGTCGACCGGAACGATGCGATCACAGCCGCGAACTACGGAATAGGAATAGTGATAGTAACCGCCGCCGTTGGCGCAGGAACCCATGGAGATCACCCAGCGCGGCTCGGACATCTGATCGTATACCTTGCGCAAGGCGGGAGCCATCTTATTGCAGAGCGTGCCGGCCACCACCATCACATCGGACTGACGCGGGCTGGGCCTGAACACGATACCGAAACGATCCAGATCGTAACGCGATGCGCCCGCCTGCATCATTTCGACCGCACAACAGGCAAGACCGAAAGTCATCGGCCACAGCGAACCGGTGCGCGTGTAATTGATAATGGTATCCAGAGTCGTAGTGACGACACCCTTCTCCAGAATGCCTTCTATTCCCATTCCAAGGCTCCCTTCATCCACTCATAGACAAAACCGACCACGAGGATAGCCAAAAAGATCATCATGGACACGTAACCGAACATGCCGATTTCCTTGAGCACGATCGCCCAGGGAAACAGGAATGCAATTTCAAGATCGAAAAGTATGAAAAGAATCGCTACGAGGTAGTAACGCACATCGAACTTCATGCGCGCGTCTTCAAAAGCCTCGAAGCCGCATTCGTAAGGGGATAATTTTTTACTGTCAGGACGATGCGGGGCGGCTAATCTGCCCAGAACGATCGGAACAACACCAAATGCCAACCCGATACAGATGAACAACAGTACCGGAAAATAATTCTCCAACATTGAGCTTCCCCCCTCTGTACGCAATTCGTGATTCCATCCGGCAGGACAGATTCAGAATTATTTGATTTCAGACTGCCAAGACGGCAGATATCAACTTATTTTTATTATTATATTCACTGCTTGCACGGCTTAACCGTGCCCTTCAACTGGTGCGGATGGGGAGACTCGAACTCCCACGCCCTTACGGGCACAAGCACCTCAAGCTTGCGTGTCTACCAATTCCACCACAACCGCATTTATTATTATTTCGGTATTTCCTTAGACTTCGAATTATCCACCGGAACAACTGCCGGCGCTTTTACTGCACCTACCCTGTCCATCACACCCTGCTGCTGAGCAGGATGAGAGTACAGATAAGTCAGTGTCAGACTGGTTACGAAAAAAATCGCGGCGGCAACTGCGGTACTGCGACTCAGAAAATTCGCAGACCCTCCGGAGCCAAACAGACTACCGGCAGAACCTGTGCCAAAGGCAGCTCCCATGTCCGCACCTTTGCCGTGCTGAACCAGAACCAGACCACACAATGCAACTGCTGTTACCAGATGAAATACCCAAACGATTGTTTCCACTCACCACTCCAAACTATTATTGTGCTGCCTTGCATATCGCAACAAAATCATCCGCCACCAGCGAAGCCCCGCCGATCAGACCGCCATCGATATCCGGCATGCCGAACAGCTCTACGGCATTGTTTGCCTTCACGCTGCCGCCATACAGTATACACAAGCCTTGCGCCACATTTGCATCCTGCGCCGCTACGCGCTGACGTATAAAGGCATGAACCGCCTGCGCCTGATCCGGACTTGCAGTCTTGCCGGTACCGATCGCCCACACTGGCTCATAGGCGATCACCGCATTCGCCAGCGCCTTAGCACCGAAACGCACCAGTATCGCATCAAGCTGAGTCGCTACCACCTGCTCCGTAATTCCGGATTCACGCTCAGCCAGTGTTTCACCGACGCAGAAGATCGGCGTCAGACCCGCCTTTTGAGCAGCTTCAAACTTAGCCGCTGCGATCTCATTGCTTTCGTGAAAAAGCCCGCGACGTTCGGAATGACCGATGATGACATACCGGCATCCAAAATCTACTAGCATACCGGGAGCCACCGCCCCGGTAAATGCACCCTCTTCCTGAGGACTCAGATTCTGCGCACCCCAGGCAACATTGCTACCCTGCAGCAGCGATTGCACCTGAGCAAGGTAAGGATAGGGGACACAGACCGCATAATCGGCATTGCGCAAGCTTGCAACCCCATCGAGCACGCCTTGAAGCAGCGCCTGATTGCGCGCCAGACGCCCATACATCTTCCAATTTCCAACTACCAGTTTGCGACGCATCGTAATCAACCCAGTGAGCTTTTAAAGTTCCGATATGCTACCTGCGAACGGGCTTGCGGTCAATGTAACAATCAAACAAAAACCCGAAAAACCTCATGCAAAACGGCAAAAACAGTTCATCAATAAACGTTATGAAAATTAATTCTTTATCTGTCATACGGTTATCCGGAGCCATTTAGACTCTCAACCGTTAAGACAAATTTTCCTCATTTTCCACAAATTACAGGCTTAATTCATCTGCACGGGAATTTTGGAGCGGCTATCCACGATCTCGTTGCGCTCGTTGACATAAATCAGACGAGGCTCAAAGGCCTTCAATTCCTGCTCGTCATAAAGCGCATAGCTTGCGATGATCAATAGATCGCCCGGGTTGGCCTTGTGGGCCGCAGCACCGTTGACCGAAATCACCCCAGATCCGCGCTGCGCGCGTATCGCATAGGTGGTAAAACGCTCGCCGTTGCTTACATTGTAGATGTCGATCTGCTGATACTCTCTCATATCCGCCGCTTCGAGCAGACTCTCATCGATCGCACAAGACCCCTCGTAGTGCAACTCGGCATGCGTGGCACGCACCCGGTGCAGCTTGGCCTTTAGCATGGTTATTTGCATGTATGCCAACCTTTCAAATGGGGCGAGGATATATCCTGTCGATATATATCCGCACCCAACATAAAAAATCCCCTCTCGGCTGCCCTTGAGGGGATTACAGATTACCGCTATGCGCAATTATTCGGCGATGGACGCCCCATTGGCAGCCGGCGCATCCAGCAGCGCCTTCATGGACAACTTCATGCGACCGCGATCATCCATCTCAAGCAGCTTGACCCGCACCACCTGACCTTCTTTGAGGTAATCGCCCACGCTATTGACGCGCTCGTGTGCGATCTGGGAGATGTGCAGCAGACCATCCTTGCCTGGCAGTATGTTGATCAGCGCACCAAAATCCAGCAGCTTGACCACAGGACCTTCGTAGATCTTGCCGACCTCAACATCCATGGCGATGTCTTCGATGCGTTTTTTGGCAAGCTCTCCCGCTTCTCCGTTAACGCTGGAGATGGTGATATTGCCTGCATCGTCGATATCGATCGTGGTGCCGGTCTCTTCAGTCAGCGCACGGATCACCGCACCGCCTTTGCCGATCACATCGCGAATCTTTTCTGGATTGATCTTCATCTTGATCATGCGCGGCGCAAATTCTGACAATTCGCTGCGCGCACCCGACATGGAATCCTTCATGATGCCAAGGATGTGCAGACGACCTTCACGAGCCTGACTCAATGCAGCCTGCATGATTTCACGGGTGATGCCGTTGATCTTGATGTCCATCTGCAAGGCGGTGATGCCGTTTTCAGAACCTGCCACCTTGAAGTCCATATCGCCCAGGTGATCTTCGTCACCCAGAATATCGGTCAGCACGGCAAAACGATTGCCTTCCTTGATCAAACCCATCGCGATACCGGCAACATGCGCCTTCAATGGAACACCGGCATCCAGCATAGACAGACAGCCGCCGCAGACGGATGCCATCGAGCTCGAACCGTTAGATTCGGTGATCTCGGAGACGATACGAACCGCATAGCCGAATTCTTCTTCGCTAGGCAATACTGCCACCAGCGCACGCTTGGCCAGACGACCGTGACCGATTTCACGACGCTTAGGGGAGCCTACGCGCCCTGTCTCACCGGTGGCAAACGGTGGGAAGTTGTAATGCAGCATGAAGCGATCGGTAAACTCGCCCTGCAGCGCATCGACCTTTTGCGCATCGCGCATGCTGCCCAGCGTTGCCACGACGACCGCCTGAGTTTCACCGCGGGTGAACAGGGCAGAACCGTGGGTACGCGGCAACACGCCGTTGCGGATGGTGATCTTGCGCACGGTGCGGGTATCGCGACCGTCGATGCGAGGTTCGCCGGAGAGGATCTGACCGCGCACGATCTTGGCTTCCAGTGCGCCGAACAATTCGTTCACCGCATTCTTTTCCAGAGCCGGATCAACAGCCGCCATCACCTTGCTGTGAATCGCAGAAATCGCATCGGTGCGATCCTGTTTGGAGCGGATCGCATAAGCCGCCTTGAGTTCAGCCTCAGCCAGCTCGGCGATCTGAGCGATCAGCGCCTCATTCTTGGCAGGAGGCGTCCAGTCCCACATCGGCTTGCCGACGGCTTCCGCCATTTCGTTGATCGCATCGATCACCACCTGGAACTGCTCGTGACCGAACATCACCGCGCCCAGCATGATTTCTTCTGACAACTGTTGCGCTTCGGATTCAACCATCAGCACCGCACGGCTGGTGCCGGCAACCACCAGATCCATCTGCGAAGTCTTCAACTCAGTCTGGGTAGGATTGAGCAGATATTCGCCGTTGCAGTAACCCACGCGCGATGCAGCGATCGGGCCGTCAAAAGGAATACCGGAGATCGCCAGCGCGGCGGATGCGCCGATCAATGAGGGAATATCGGAATCAATTTCACTGTCAGAGGACATCACGGTCGCGATGATCTGCACTTCGTTGTAGAAACTCTCAGGAAACAGGGGACGCAACGGGCGATCGATCAGCCGTGAAGTCAAAATTTCCTTTTCGCTGGCGCGACCTTCGCGCTTGAAGAAACTACCGGGTATCTTGCCGGCCGCATAGGTTTTTTCCTGATAGTCCACGGTCAGCGGAAAAAAGTCCTGCTCAGGCTTAGCGTCCTTGCGACCCACCACGGTAACCAGCACCACGGTATCATCCAGACTGACCAGAACCGCACCACTCGCCTGACGGGCAATTTCACCTGTCTCGAGCGTCAACTGATGCTTACCCAACGCGATTGTTTTTTTGAAATGACTCAAGATAGACCTCTTATGACATGCATGGCGCGCCATCGCACCACGTTAAAATAGACGAGACTAAACAACACGGGCCGCAATTGCGACCCGCTTGTAATGCTACTTACGAATTGCCAGTCGTTTGATCAGAATTTGGTAACCCGCTTCGTTCTTGCTTCTCAGGTAGTCGAGCAGCTTGCGACGACGACTTACCAGACGCAGCAGACCGCGACGGGAATGGTGATCCTTGGCATGATCCTTGAAGTGATCAGTCAGGTAAGTGATGCGTGCAGTGATCAGAGCCACTTGCACTTCTGGGGAACCGGTGTCGCTGGTTGCACGTTGAAAGTCTGTAACGATTTGCGCTTTTTGCGCGGCGGTAATTGCCATTGGTTTTGCTCTCCTAAAAAAAGTGCTACATTGTACTCTTGAATGCCGTTATGGCTCAACTGTTAAATCCATGCGTGCCGCCGACTTTGCCACCCCCGAGATCAGACGCTCGGGAGCGATGCGCCGCCCCAGCTTTATTCCCACCCCGACAAACCCCGCCGGGCCATACAAAGCAAGCTTGCCATCGGGCAATTCAACCTCCATTCCCAGACGCTGCCCCTGCGCCATCCGCCTGATCTGAACCTCATCCAGAACCAGCTTAGGCATATCCGGCATCAGAAAATCCAGCGGCATCAAACAGGCATCGCGTTCAGACTCTGCCATTTCCGACAGCCGCTCCCATGTATAGCCATCGGACAACTTGAGGTGGGCAATCGCCGTCCGGCGCAGCGCAATCAGATGCGCGCCGCAACCCAATGCCGCACCGATATCTTCAGCCAGTGTGCGCACATAAGTTCCCTTGCTGCAGCGCACCGAAATTTCCATCTCATTGCCTGCCCGGCGATTCACTGTCAGCTCATGTATCAACACGGCGCGCTCCGGGCGCTCTATGGTGATGCCTTCGCGTATATACTCATACAGCGGCTTGCCCTGATGCTTCAAGGCACTGTACATAGGGGGCAGTTGCATGATCTCCCCCCTGAATTTTTCCAGCACACCATCGAGTTGAGACTGGCAGAAATTGACCGGAAACTCACCGGTAATCTCGCCTTCCGCATCGCCTGTCGTAGTGGTCTGCCCCAGACGCAACAAGGCCGTATAGGTTTTATCCGCATCGAGCAGGGCGTTCGAATATTTTGTTGCCTCACCGAAACAGATGGGCAGCAATCCGGTCGCTAAAGGATCCAGCGTGCCGGTGTGACCCGCTTTTTCAGCCTGAAAAAGGCGGCGTATCTTCTGCAGCGCATCGTTGGAACTCAACTCCAGCGGCTTGTCGAACAGCAGCACGCCATTTAGCGGTCTCCAGACTCGCTTTATCTGCCGGCTATTTTTCGTCAAGATGAAAGTCGCTGGCAACCGCCTGGTCTATCAGTTGCGACAAATGACTGCCGCGTTCGACCGAGGAGTCAAAGACAAAGTGCAGCTGCGGCATGATGCGCAACTTGATGCTGCGCGCCAGACGGCTGCGGATATACCCCGCAGCACGATCCAGCCCTTCCTGCGCCTCCGCGTGACGTCCATCCATGCGCGTGAAGAAGATCTTCGCGTGAGAATAGTCTCCCGCCACCTCGACGCCGGTGATGGTCACCAGTTTAACGCGCGGATCGTTGATTTCCAGACGCACCAGTTCGGCGATCTCACGCTGCATCTGCTGACCGACCCGGTCTGTTCTCGCGAAGTTAGCCATTACAGAGTACGTGCGACCTCAACGATTTCATAGGCTTCCAGCTTGTCGCCGACCTGCAGATCATTGAAGCCCCTGACCGACAAACCGCACTCGAAGTTGGCGCGCACTTCCTTCGCATCATCCTTGAAGCGCTTCAAGGAATCGAGTTCGCCTTCGTGTATCATTTCCCTGCCGCGCATCACACGCACCTTACAGCCGCGCTTGACTATGCCCTCGAGCACCATACAACCGGCGATCGTGCCGATCTTGGATACGACGAACACCTGACGCACTTCAACCATACCCAGTATGCTCTCGCGCATTTCCGGCGCCAGCATGCCGGACAGCGCCGTCTTGATGTCGTCCACCATCGCATAGATGATGCTGTAGTTGCGGATCTGCACCCCGCAGGACTCGGCCAGCTTACGGGCTGGCGCATCGGTACGGGTATTGAATCCGATCAACACCGCTTTCGATGCCAGCGCCAGATTGATGTCGGATTCGTTGATCGAACCCACGCCGCTGTGTATCAGATTGACCTTGACTTCATCGGTAGACAGCTTCTGCAGCGTCTGCGCAATCGCTTCGGCTGAACCCTGAACGTCGGATTTGACGATCAAGGACAGGGTGCGCACTTCGCCTTCGGCCATCTGGTCGAACATGTTTTCCAGCTTAGCCGCCTGCTGCTGCGCAAGCTTCACGCCGCGATACTTACCCTGACGGAACAACGCAATTTCACGCGCACGTTTCTCATCGGTGAGCACCATCAGCGCCTCACCCGCATCGGGCACCTCGGACAGACCCTGAATTTCGACCGGAATGGACGGACCCGCCTCGTTGATGCTCTTGCCATTTTCATCCAGCATGGCGCGGACACGGCCGAATACCGATCCGATCAGCACCGCATCGCCGCGCTTCATGGTTCCCGACTGAATCAGCACGGTCGCAACCGGACCCTTACCCTTGTCCAGACGCGCTTCGATCACCAGCCCCTTGGCATTGCAGTCGCGCGGAGCCTTGAGCTCCATCAATTCAGCCTGCAGCAGTATGGATTCCAATAGCTGATCGATGCCCAGACCCGATTTGGAAGATACCTCCACGAACATGGTATCGCCGCCCCAGTCTTCCGGAACCACACCTTCGGACACCAGCTCCTGCTTGACGCGTTCGGTATTGGCATCGGCCTTGTCGACCTTGGTGATCGCAACCACGATGGGCACGCTGCCCGCACGCGCATGGGCAATCGCTTCCTTGGTCTGCGGCATCACGCCGTCGTCCGCCGCAACCACCAGAATCACGATATCGGTCGCCTTGGCACCCCGCGCACGCATCGCCGTAAACGCTTCATGGCCCGGCGTATCGAGGAAGGAAACCATCCCGCGCGGCGTTTCTACGTGATAGGCACCGATGTGCTGGGTGATGCCACCCGCCTCGCCCGATACCACACGGGTACGGCGGATGTAATCGAGCAAGGAAGTCTTGCCGTGATCGACGTGGCCCATGACGGTGACGACCGGGGCGCGCGGCATGAGTTCCGCATCGTGATGCTCTTCGTTATCCATCAGATAGGCATCAGGATCATCCAGCTTGGCCGCCTTGGCAACATGGCCCAGCTCTTCGACCACAATCATCGCGGTCTCCTGATCGAGCACCTGATTGATGGTGACCATCATGCCCATCTTCATCAAAACCTTGATGACTTCAACGGCTTTGACGGAGAGCTTCTGCGCCAGTTCGGCAACCACGATGGTTTCCGGAACGGCCACTTCGCGCACGACCGCTTCAGTTGGCAGCGTAAAAGCGTGAGCCGCTTCTTCAGCCACGTGTTTCTTGCCGTGTTTAGGCGCTCGCACCGGCATAGACCAGGATTTTTCCTTGCTGGTTTTCGCAGCAGGGCGAGCCGTGGTCTTGGTAGGAACCCGTTTTTCCGTTTTTTCTTCTCTGCTAACAGGCGCGGCGGGAGCGGCCTCTGCCTTGGGCTTGCGATCCGGCCTTACGACTTTATCACCCGGGCGCATGGCGGGTTTATGCAAAGTCCCCTGCGCAGGCTCGGCAGCCTTAACCGGTGTCTCTACAGCAACCTCGACCACCGGTTCAGCTTTAACGACTACAGGTTCGGCAGGCTTTACAACAGGCGCTTCAACCTGCGCCATTTTTTCAGCGCGGCGTTTATTGAAAGCCTGACGAGCGAGCAACTCGGCTTCCTGACGAGCGGCCAGTTCCGCCTGGAGTTTCGCCTCTTTTTCGCGCGCGCTCAACTCCTCAGTACCCAGCACCTTGATCTGCTCTGCGCTGGTCAGAATAACCGGGGCGGTTGCCTGAATTGACTCTATCGACATCGGCGCCACGACTCGGCGCTTGCGCACTTCAACCTGTATCGTACGCGCACGGCCTGATTTGTCAGAACTCTGTATCTCCGAGGTTTCGCGACGTGTCAGCGTTATTTTCTTGGCGGAATGGTCGGCTCCGTGCGCCTGACGCAAATGATCAAGCAGCCTGGCCTTATCCGTCTCAGATACCAGATCCGCCGCGTCTGTCTGCGCGGAACCGGCTGCATGCAACTGTTCCAGCAACAAAGTGACCGGCAAACCCAGTTCAACCGCAAATTGTGTTACGTCTAATTTTCCCATTACCATCCTTTAAACAACTCCAACGGGCATACCACCCCGATGATTGAACGACTATCGCCACCGCCCTGCTGGCGATGACTCGCAAAACTCGCCACACCTACTTCCACTCAGTCGATGAGCGAAAACTGTGCAACGAATCTGCTCGCCGCACTTTTCAAACTTTTACTACACAAACCAGGGTGCGCGCGCAGTCATGATCAGCGCGTTGGCCTCATCGGATGCCAGGCCCGACAATTCAACCAGTTCATCCACATCCAGATCCGCCAACTGTTCCTGAGTTGTCACACCCTTGACGGAAAGCACGCGCGCCAGCTCATCGCTCATCCCATCGAGCTTGAGCAGATCATCGATTCCGTGCTCAACCTTCTCTTCGTTGACCAGCGCCGCATTGAGCAGCGCATTTCTGGCCCGACTGCGCAGTTCGTTGACCGTTGCCTCATCGAAAGTCTCGATTTCCAGCATCTCTTCAACCGGAACATAAGCCACTTCTTCTAGCGTAGCAAAGCCCTCCTGTACCAGAATATCGGCGACTTCTTCATCGACATCCAGTTTTTCCATGAATATTTCACGAACCTTTACAAATTCCTGATCGTGTTTCGCCTGAGCCTGCTCAACCGTCATGATGTTGAGCTCCCAGCCGGTCATCTCGCTGGCCAGCCGCACGTTCTGACCGCCGCGACCGATTGCCTGAGCCAGATTTTCCTCTTCAACCACGACATCCATGCTGTGACGATCTTCATCGACCACGATGCTGGAAACCTCAGCCGGCGCCAGAGAGTTGATCACGTAAGTGGCCGGATCTTCGGACCACAGGATGATATCGACGCGTTCACCGGCCAGCTCGTTGGTCACACTCTGCACGCGAGATCCGCGCATCCCGACACAAGTACCGATAGGATCGATGCGCTGATCGTGCGTCTGCACCGCGATCTTGGCGCGGGAGCCCGGATCGCGCGCAGCGCCCACGATTTCCAGAAGATTTTCTTCAATTTCAGGAACTTCCAGCTCGAACAGCTTAACCAGCAAGTCGGTAGAGGTTCTGGACAAAATCACCTGAGGACCGCGCGGACCGCGATCGACACGCAGCAGATGCGCCCTGACCCGATCGCCCACCCGCATATTTTCTTTCGGTATCATCTGCTCGCGAGGCAACAGAGCCTCGATCTTGCCGAACTCGATGATGGCACTGCCGCGCTCCAGACGCTTGACGGTACCGGAAACCAGATGCTCCTTGCGATCCATGAAGTCAGCCAGTATCTGCTCGCGTTCGGCATCGCGGATTTTCTGAAAAATCACCTGCTTGGCCGCCTGCGCACCGATGCGACCGAAATCGATAGACTCCAGCGGCTCTTCGATGAACTGTCCCAACTGGATAGACGCATCGCGCTTTTGAGCTTCTTCGAGCTTGATATGCAGATCAGGCGTCTCGAAAGTCTCATCGTCCATCACTTCCCAGCAACGGAAGGACTGAAATTCACCCGTATTGCGATCAATCGCAACGCGTACATCCGCCTCATCTTCAAAGCGCTTCTTGGTAGCCGAGGCCAGCGCCGATTCCAGCGCAGAAAAAACGACTTCCTTGTCCACATTCTTTTCGCGGGACAGGGCATCCACCAGCAACAAAACTTCACGACTCATACCATTCTCCAACCATGCGCCCGAGTTGCGAGCATTAAATTCTAAAAAGTCGGCACTAAGCGTGCCTTGTCCACATTAGCCAGTTCGATTTCGACCTGAACACCCTCGACATCCAGCTTTAAAACACCTGCGCTCACCTCACCCAGTATCCCGACAAAATTCTTTCTTGTCGAAATCGGCATGCGCAACTTCAACTGCGCCTTGCAACCGGCAAACCGGATGAAGTCAGCCTCTTTCTTGAGCGCGCGATCCAGCCCGGGAGACGACACTTCCAGCCTGTCGTAATCGACGTTTTCGACCGTAAACAGCCGGGTCAACTGATTGCTGACCAGCTGACAGTCTTCAACGACTATCCCTTCAGGCTTGTCGATAAACACGCGCAACAGACCTCGCCCGGCCCGCTCCACGTCCACCAGCTCAAAGCCCAGCCCCGTCACCGTCACTTCTATCAGCTTAACTACATCCATTTTTGCGATCCACAAATAAAAAACGGGCACAAAGCCCATCAATAAACCGCTCGGATTATACTAATAAAAGCCGGGCAAGACAACCCAAAATTACCTTGCCCGCTGCATAGCGTCAGAAGCTGTCCTGATAACGCACCGTGACGGGATAACGCCAGTCTTTGCCGTAGGCGCGTTCGGTGATCCTCACTCCCACCGTAGACTGCCTGCGCTTGTACTCGCTCAGCTGAATCAGACGAACCACGCGCCTCACATCTGCCTCCGCGTATCCCATCCCTATAATATCGACCAGAGACAAATTCTTTTCGACATAACACTCCATGATCGCATCGAGAATTTCATAGGGCGGCAAATTATCCTGATCCAGCTGATCCGGACGCAATTCTGCACTGGGCGGACGCGTGATAATGCGCTCGGGGATGACTCGCCCCTGCTCATTTCGGTAACGAGCCAGACGGTACACCAAAAGCTTTCCGACATCTTTAAGCACCGAGAAGCCGCCCGCCATATCGCCGTACAGCGTGGCATATCCGACGCTCATCTCGGATTTATTGCCGGTCGTCAACACCAAAGATCCGTGCTTATTGGACAGCGCCATCAGCAAATTACCGCGGATACGCGCCTGCAAATTCTCTTCGGCCACATCGGCTGCACAGCCTGAAAAATTATTCTCAAGCGCTGCCAGATAGGACTGCATCACAGGCTCTATATTCAATTCGTCGTATTTGACGCCCAGTATGGTGATCATTTCACGCGAATCGTCCAGACTGATCTGCGCAGTGTATGGAGAAGGCATCATCACCGCATGAACGCGCTCAGCCCCCAGCGCATCCACCGCGATTGCCAGAGTCAGGGCCGAATCGATACCGCCTGACAGCCCCAGCAACACGCCTTTAAAACCGTTCTTGCCTATATAGTCCTTCAAACCCAGGCACAGCGCGCGATACACACCCTCCTCCTGCCCCGGTAAGGATACAACCTCCCCGGACGGAGCGCCCTCCAAAATAGTCACCAAGGACAACGATTCCTCAAATGAAGCTGCCTGAAAAGTCAGCGTACCTTCGCCATCCATGGCAAAAGAGGCACCGTCAAACACCAGCTCATCCTGACCCCCTACCATGTTGGCATACACCAGCGGCATTGAAGTTTCTCCGATGCGATCGCGCAAGGCGCGGTAACGGGATTCATGCTTACCCATCGCATAAGGCGAAGCGTTTAACACCAGCAGCACTTCTGCCCCTGCGGCACGGGCGGCTAAGGGCGCATCTTGCTGCCAAACATCCGCACAGATATTGAGTCCGAAACGAACCCCCGCAAGCTCAAACACCAGCGGATGCACGCCGGGTGAAAAGTAGCGAACCTCATCGAAAACCGCATAATTGGGAAGAAAATGCTTGCAGTAGGTCGCCTCCACCTTGCCGTTTCGCAACAAAGACGCGGCGTTATAGCGTTTACCCTCCGCCTCATGCGGATGCCCGACGATCACCGCTATGCCAGAAATTTTGCTTGCAAGTTCTTCGAGCGCGGCAGCGCACGAACGATAAAAACCGGCTCTTAACAGCAAGTCTTCCGGCGGATAACCGCACAGACTCAATTCGGGCGTCAGCATCAGTTGCGCACCCGCCAATTTGGCCTGCAGAGCCCGTTGCAGAATTTTTCCCGAGTTCCCCTCTAAGTCACCCAGTAAACAGTTGATTTGCGCGATTGCCAGTTTCATAGCCGTCAAAGATTAAAGCGAGGATGTGCATCTTATTACATAATCCCCGAGCACATAAAAAAAGCGGGCTGTTGCCAGCCCGCCTCATGAACAACCGCCGTCTTTACTTGGTTACGCGAACTTTGGACTCTTCACGCACCACCGAGCGAATTTCTACGCGACGGTTAGCTGCGCGACCGGCTTTGGTCTTGTTGTCAGCAACAGGAGAGGCATCGGCTTCACCCTTGGTGGTGATGCGGTCAGCTGCCACACCCTTTTTAACCAGGTAGGCCTTGACCGATGCGGCACGTTTCTCGGACAGCTTCTGGTTCAGCTTCTTCGAACCGGTGCTGTCGGTGTAGCCTGTCACAGCCAGGTTAGACACTGTGTATTTTGCCGCAAAATCAACCACTTCATTCAACTTTTTGTCAGCAGAAGGCTTAAGCTTGGCTGAATTGGTGTCGAAGTTAGCGCCTTCGATGGTCACAGGCTTATCGGTAAAGATCGTCTTGTAAGTTTCAGCCGGTGCTGGTGCAGGAGCTGCAACAGGGGCAGGCGCAGGAGCAACCACAGCCCGGGTCACCACAGGCGCTGCTGCTACTGCCGCTACCGCCGCTACTGCCGGGCTGTCGAAGTAGTAGTTGATGCCGATGGTGAAGTTGTTGTTGTTCAGCTTCTGTGTGTTGTTGCTGTACTTGTCGGAAATAGAGGTGTACTCACCCGCCACGCTCCAGTGAGGGGCAAACTTGTATTCTACGCCCAGACCCAGATGCGTACCGGAACCATTACCGGCAATCGCACCACCGGTCAGGCGGGCAGAACCGTAACCCAGCTTGGCATAAGGCAGCCAGTTTCCGGAGGGCAGACCCAGCTTGACATCCAGACCATAGACATCGCTGCCGTAGTTAACTGCGGCAGGCGTTGCTACATGAGTGGACTTCTGGTTGAAATCGGCAAAGCCGTTTACACCCAGCAAAAAGCTGCTGACATCCCAGTTGTAACCCGCTTCGAAGCCGTAGGTGCTCGCGCTCTTCGCGCTGACAGCGGCCGCACCGGCAATATCCGAACGGTTGGAACCGGCCTTGGCGCCTATCCAGCCGCCGGAAAATTCAGTCGCTTGAGCAACAGAAATGCTCAACAGTGCGGCCGACAGCGCAATTGCAATGGTGCTTTTTTTCATGATTACATCCTTTTTAAGAGTCAAAAAATTCTTGAACGGCACTTTGCCGATATAGCGGCGGCATTCTATATCAATACTCAGCCGCTTCCTTTGCTGTTGCAAAAATACAACATAGCATTTTAGTACAGATTATTCCGGCACACGCTTTTCCAGCGTCACCACCGAGCGTATTTCCACCCTACGGTTCGAAGCCCGCCCGGCTTCCGTTCCGTTATCTGCGACAGGCCGGTCAAAACCGTAACCCGTCATACTGATGCGCTCAGCGGCGACCCCCATCTTGACCAGAGCCTCTGCGAAGGCCATCGCGCGCTGCTCAGACAACCTCATGTTGTACGGCCGCTTCGATTGTCCCGCCCGATAATCCGTGTGCCCGGAAATCTCCAGTCTGGTCGCCGGATACAATCTGGCAAACTCGGCCACGTCCTCAAGCCTGGACCGTTCGGATTCGAGCAGACGCACCGATTTTTCATCAAAATGCATCCCGGAAAAAGTCACCGGTTTTTCTTCGCGCAGCGTCTTCCACACGACTTTCTCTTCCACCACTGCGGGCTCCGCCTTGACGGGTTCCGGTTCGGGCGTCTTCAACCTGGCAGACGCATCATGCGGCTCATCGAAATAATAACGCAGCCCCAGCATCATGTTTTTATGGCTCAAGCCCGATACAGCCGACTCGCCGTACTGCGCGGCAATACTCAAGCCCGGCATGAGGCGATATTCCACCCCGCATCCAAAATGAAGCGCATTACCGCTGGCGGCTCCCCCGCTCATGTGCGCATAACCCGCCGCGACATAAGGCAACCAGTCGCCCAGTGGCAAACCCATCCTGCCGTCCACACCGTAAGCCCGGCTGGAAAAACCCAGTTGCCCAGGGTTATGTATCGCTCTGTCACTCCAGTCGACAAAACCCTCCACCCCCAGCAGAACAGAAGCCACATTCCAGTTGTAGCCGCCTTCCAGGGCGTAAGCCGTCGCGCTCTGGTAATCCAGACCGGGGTAGCCGGACCGGTTTACCCCCAGAGCTCCTCCCAGCCACACACCTTCAGCGGCCACCACCGAGTTCGCCAGCAGCAAAAGCGCCATCGCGTATTTATTCATACGCACCCTTCACACTACCCGGCACGCTGACGCCGGGCTTCAAACAGGAAGATCCCGGTGCTCACCGACACATTCAGGCTCTCCACACTGCCCAGCATGGGGATGCGCACCAGCTCGTCGCAAGTCTCCATCGTCAACCGGCGCAATCCCTCGCCTTCAGCCCCCAGCACGATCGCAAGCGGACCCGTGTGTTTGAAACTGTGCAAGTCCTGCTTCGCCTCCCCTGCCGCACCGACCACCCAGATCCCCGATTCTTTCAATTCCCGCAAAGTGCGCGCCAGATTGGTGACTGTAATATAAGGAACCGTTTCCGCCGCCCCGCAGGCCACCTTTTCAACGGTCGCGGTAATCCCCACCGCACGGTCTTTAGGTGCGATGACCGCATGCACGCCAAAGGCGTCCGCGCTGCGCAAACACGCTCCCAGATTATGCGGATCCTGTATGCCATCGAGCACCAGCAACAGCGGCGGCTCGGTGAGTGTCTCCAGCACATCGGACAGATGCTGCACACGGCGCGCCGCATCCACCCTTGCTGCCACCCCCTGATGGCGCGCGCCACCGGCCATACCATCCAGACGCGCCGCATCAACGGGGATCACGCGCACGCCGCTGCTCTCGGCCAGGGCAATCAGATCGCGCATACGCTGATCCTGACGCTGCGACTGCAGGTAAACCTCCATCACCCCATCGGGGTTCTGGCGTATCCGCGACGTTACCGCGTGAAATCCATAAATCAGTCTTAAATCAGCCATGCTTTTTCTTTCCTCCTGCCGCTTTCTTTTTGGGCTTCTCATCACCACGAGCTTCCCCCGCGGCCACTTCCGCATGCAGCACGAAGTCTATCTTGGTACTTTCCATGTCTACCTTGACCACCCGCACCTCGACACGGTCTCCCAGACGATAGCTCTGCCCGGTGCGCTCCCCCAGCAGGTGATGCCGGGTCGCATCGAAGTGGAAGTAGTCTTTACCCAGCTCGGAGATATGCACCAGCCCTTCCACATACAGGTCGTCCAGCGAGACGAACATGCCGAAACTCGTGACCGAAGATACGGTACCGGTGAACACACAGCCCAGATGATCGCGCATATAAAAGCACTTGAGCCAGGCCTCCACATCGCGCGTAGCATCATCGGCACGCCGTTCCGTCATCGAACAGTGTATCCCCAGTTCTGCCCATTTTTGCGCAGGCTTGTATTTCTTGCCCTGCAACACCGCCTTGATCGCGCGGTGCACCAATAGATCGGGGTAGCGGCGGATAGGCGAGGTAAAATGCGTATACGCCTCATAACCCAGGCCAAAATGCCCGATATTCTCCGGCTCGTATTTGGCCTGACGCAAAGAGCGCAGCATCACCGTCTGCAACAGCCCGGCATCCGGACGACCCTTGATGCGCTTTAACAGCTTCGAATAATCGGCAGCCTGCGGCTCTTCATCTCCTGTCAGACCCAGACCGAATTCCTTCATGAATTCGCGCAAGGCTTCCAGTTTTTCCGGCGTAGGCCCCTGATGGATACGGTATAAAACGGGATGATGATGTTCATGCAAAAATCCTGCCGCACAGACATTCGCGGCCAGCATGCACTCTTCGATCAGCTTATGCGCATCGTTGCGCACCACCGGCACGATGCGCTCAATTTTACCCTGATCGGTGAAAATCATCTGGGTCTCCACCGTTTCAAAGTCGATCGCACCGCGTTTTTCACGCGCTTTTAACAGCTTCTGGAACAATTCATGCAGGTGCTGCAGATGCGGCACGACAGCCGCATTTTGCTTGGCCAGTTCGCCATCGGGCTGACCCAGCATTTCGGCGACCTGATTGTAGGTCAGACGCGCATGGGAATACATCACCGAAGGATAGAAGCGGTATTTACCGATTTCCCCCTTATTGCTGATGTGCATGTCGCACACCATGCACAGACGGTCCACCTTTGGATTTAATGAACACAGCCCGTTGGACAACTCTTCGGGCAGCATAGGAATCACGCGGCGCGGAAAATAAACCGAGTTGCCGCGAGAAATCGCCTCGCGATCGAGCGCATCGTTGGTCTGCACATAATGACTGACGTCGGCAATGGCCACCACCAGGCGATAGCCGCCCTTCTCAGGCGCGCAATACACGGCATCGTCAAAATCTCGCGCGGTTTCGCCATCGATGGTCACCAGCGGCAGATTGCGGATGTCCTCGCGCCCCGCCCAATCCTCTGGGGATACGACAGGTGAAATAGCCTTGGCCTGGCGCTCGGCGTCTTTGGGAAACTCGTGAGGCAGATCGTGCTTGCGCAGGGCGATTTCGATCTCCATGCCAGGATCAGCATAGTTACCCAGCACCTGCACGATGCGCCCGATAGGCTGCGCGTGCTTATCTGGATGCTTGATGATTTCCAGTATCACCACCTGACCGGCACGCGCCCCTCCGGCACCGCCCGATGCCACCAGAATATCCTGAGCGATGCGGCGATTTTCCGCCACCACGAACTGTATGCCGTGCTCTTCATAAAGGCGTCCGACCACTTTACTGTTGGCGCGCTCCAGCACCTCGACGATTTTAGCTTCCGGCCTGCCCCGCCTGTCCACACCGGCCTGGCGTACCATCACCACATCGCCGTTTAACACCTGGTGCATTTCCTTTTCCGACAAAAACATGTCGGCGCTGCCATCTTCAGGAACCAGGAAACCGAAACCATCCGGATGGCCCTGCACGCGCCCCTTGATCAGATCGAGCTTGTCCATCACGCAGATGGCGCGTTTGCGATTGCGCATGATCTGCCCGTCCCGCTCCATCGCCCTTAAACGGCGGGAAAACAGCTCCTCTTCATCCCGCTTGATATGCAGCACATCCAGCAACTCATCGTCTATCATGGGCGCGCCATGCTCGGTCAGAATCTGCAAAATAAATTCGCGGCTAGGCAGCGGATGTTCATACTGTTCACGTTCGCGTTCGAGAAACGGATCCTGCAAACGTAAATTTTTAATCTTTTTCATTGACAACTTTTCCTCATGCAATTATAGTAACGACTTCAGCAAGAAACATTGCTTGCCCAGATGGCGGAATTGGTAGACGCGCACGGTTCAGGTCCGTGTGCCGCAAGGTGTGGAGGTTCGAGTCCTCTTCTGGGCACCAGAAACAACGAAATAGCTCACGCAAGTGAGCTATTTTTTTATGCCCAGAAAGCGAAACAACTGCTTGTTTCGCGAGAGGACTCGAAGGGCATCCGGTACTACGGATGCCGGGGTCGCACTGGTGTGACCGAGACTCTTCTGGGCACCAGAAACAACGAAATAGCTCACGCAAGTGAGCTATTTTTTTA
>CAYPIG010000031.1:0-7784 GCA_964410705.1 uncultured Gallionella sp. | reverse complement strand
TGCCCGAAAGGTAAAACAACCAAAAGCGAAACCACTGCTTGTGCAGCGGTTGGACTCGAAGGGCATCCGGCACTACGGATGCTGAGGGCGCGACTACCCCGACTCATGCGAACACTCGCCACGCCGGTCTTCATTCTCCCGCCCCTGCCCGCATATTTTTGACCTGTTGATTCATACCCTGCCGCATTCTACACCAACGGAGAGATGATCAGGCCAAAACTATCTGCCTGACACCATGGCGTGAACGGCGCTGATCTTACCCGCGATATTCTGCAGCGAAACTTCCTCACAGACCGCACCCAGCTTCATCGCTTCCTTGGGCATACCGTACACCACACAGGAGTCTTCATTCTGCCCTAAGGTATAAGCACCCGAATCGCGCATCTCCTTGAGTCCGCGCGCGCCGTCATCCCCCATGCCGGTCATGATGATGCCCAGCGCATTTTTTCCGGCAAATTTGGCAACCGAACGGAACAATACATCCACCGACGGGCGGTGCCGGTTGACCAGCGGGCCTTCCACCACTTCGACGTGATACTGCGCACCGCTGCGTTTTAACAGCATGTGCTTGCCGCCGGGCGCAATCAGCGCACGCCCAGGGATCACCCGGTCGTTGTTCTTCGCTTCCAGAACTTCGATCTCACACAGGCTGTTTAGTCGCTGGGCAAAGGCACCGGTAAACATCTCAGGCATATGCTGCACAATCACGATCCCCGCACAAACGCGCGGCAGCGAAGTCAGCACCGCTTCTAGCGCCTGAGTGCCGCCGGTTGAGGTGCCGATCGCGACGATCTGTTCGGAAGTCTGGCCTAACTTAGCCGCACCCGGCGCAGACAAAATCGCATCGGCATTGAGCTTTTCCCTGACCACGGGTGGCCTCAGCGTGGTATTGGTCAAACGGCGCATATTGGCTTTAGCCGCCGCCTTGACCGCGCCCACCAGATCGTTGGAGGCATCTTCCTGCAAATAGCGCTTCACCCCCATCTTGGGCTTGGTGATGATGCTGGTGGCACCGGCTGCCAGCGCCTGCATGGTCGCCTGAGCCCCTTTTTCGGTCAGCGTGGAGCAAATCACCACCGGGGTGGGACGCTCGCTCATGATCTTGTTCAAAAAGGTCAGCCCGTCCATGCGCGGCATTTCGATGTCGAGCACGATCACATCGGGCCATTGCACCTTCATCTTGTCCATCGCGAAGATGGGATCCATCGCGGTGGCATAAACCTCTATGCCGGGATCGGATTCGAGCACCTGCTTGACCACCTCGCGCACAACGGCGGAATCATCCACCACCAACACCTTGATTTTAGTCATTCTTTATCTGCCTTGCTGTTATCCACATGCGTCAACTCCACCTCGCCGCTCCACACATCGAACACCACCTTGCGATGACCGAAACTGCCCAGATGATCATAATCCACGCTAAACCCCATCTCTCCCAGCAAGCGATGCGCCATCTCGATGTTCTGATAGCCGATATCCATTTTGCTTGCCGCACGCCCGCCAAACATATTGCCGCCGCCATAAACATGCACCTGATACTGAGACGGCACCGTGCGGCGCTTTTTCAGCTCCAGCATGAACAACTGCATCGCCTCTTCGGCATATTTCCCGTCCAGCGGCTGATTTCCCCTCGGCTTGTTGCGTCCCGGCAGCATGTAATGACACATCCCGCCGTGCGCGAGCAAGGGATGCCAAAGCACGATGGAAACGCAAGAACCCAGCAGCGTGCTGATGCGCAAGCGCCCTTCACCGAAGCAAAAATCGCCCGGTCTTAGATAAACCTCACGAATTTTCGTGCTCACATCCGCCTGTATACGGTGGGTTTTACAGACGCCAACGCATTGGTAATCCCGTTTAAGGATTCGGAATGCCCGACGATAAAATAGCCGCCGACCTTCAGGCTGCGTATCAGATTCGCCACCACGCGCTGCTTGGTCGGTATATCGAAGTAGATCAACACATTGCGCAAAAAAATCACGTCGAACTCACCCTGCTTTTTCATATTCTCGACATTGAGGTTTATTTTCTCAAAGCGCACATGCTGACGCAGCCGCTTGTCGATGATGAATGTCCCCTCCTGCGAGCCTTTGCCCTTCAGGCAATATTTCTTCAGATAGTGAACCGGGATCTTATCCGCCTCGGCCATGCGATACTGTCCACGTCTTGCCTGCTCAAGCACCGAATCGCTGATATCGGTACCCAGTATTTCCCACGCCCCATCCACCCCCAGCTTGTCGGCCAGCACCAGCGCCATGGTGTAAGCCTCGGCACCGATAGAGGAGGCCGCGCTCCACAGACGGTACACCTCGCTCCGTCCCGCCGGGGCGATCTCTTTGAGAAAATCGAAATGCTGCGACTCCCGGAAAAAATAGGTCTCATTGGTAGTTAACAAATCCACCATGAAGTGCAGCTCATCGGAATGCGCGGCATCGGTGACATATTTGTAATATTGCGTGTAATTTTCCAGGCCCAGCGCCACCAGGCGCTTAGACAAGCGACCGGTCAACAGCACTTTTTTTGCATCGGAGAGCGATATGCCTGAAATGTCGTAGAGCAGACTGCTTAGTTTCTTAAATTCGCTATCGTTGATTTCGTGACTCATAATTTCACCTAAAACTGCAACGCCTGACAAAGCGAATCGACTTCCAGTCTTGCCTCACTGAGTATGCGGCTGAGCGCTTCCTCGCCGATCAGCATCTCGATACTGGCAGCCTGACTCTGTGACGACTCCAGCCCTTCGAGGTAATGTAGAGGAGAGGGTACCGGACATAACTCTTCAGCCAGCAGCAGGGTATCTGCCAGGGATTCGGGCGGCATGGCAAGGTAACCGTCCCAGAACACCTCCATCTCCACCGCGATGCTCTCCGGCACCGACAGCTTTTTGAGCACGGCGCGGCCTACCTCGACTTCACCATATTCCAGCCAGTCGGTGTAATCGCCATCGAGCAGGCCGGGATATTCGCCTGCCCGGGAGAGCATGTAAAACCCGCCGATTTCGTGGATGATGCCCGCAAACATAGCCGTTTCAGGATTCTGCAGCGTGACATGGCGCGCGATCACCTGAGACAGGGCCGCCACATGAGCGGTATGCTCCCAAAGCCTGTCCACCAGCTCCCTGTGCCTGGCGTCCCTGGACTCCCCTGCCATCTGCCGTGCAACCAGAGCCATCGCCAGCGAGCGCACCACGTCGAATCCCAGCCGCATCACGGCGATTTCGACATCGGAAATTTCCCTGCCCGAGCGGTTGTAGATGACCGAATTGGCAATCGCAATCACCCGTGCGGCCAGCAAGGGCTCGGCACTGACCAGACGCGCGGCCGTGCCGATCGCACAGTTAGGATCGTCCAGCGCCCGGCGCAGCTTGAGGGCGACCTGCGCCCCTGTCGGGAACACCAGCTCGCCCTTTTCTACCCCTTGCGCTATCTTTCTGAAAACATCGCGTTTATCCATAACGCACATCATACATCCAATGCGCCATTTTTTTCATTACGACTGCCATATAGCTGTAGAATACCCATACCAGCAAACCCGCACGACCCCGTATGACACACCAGACAGGCAAGGATTTCGAACGCATCGCCAGGAACATTAATCCGGGCGGGTGGGCGATCGAGTCCGAAAGGCCGATCTCCACGCTGCTGGGCTCCTGCGTGGCCGTCTGTCTGTTCGACCCCAAACTGAAGATAGGCGGCATGAATCACTTTCTGCTGCCCTCGACCAGCACTGCCAACACCGACATCGACAACATCCTCAATGGCGATTATTCGATGGAAGTGCTGGTCAACGCCCTGCTTGGCAAGGGCGCAAAAAAATCCAGGCTGGTCGCCAAGGCCTTCGGCGGCGGCACCATCATCAGCTCCATCCGCATGGCCATAGGAGAGCGCAATTCCGCATTTGCCAACGAGTGGCTAAGCCGGGAAGGCATCCCTCTGGTCGCATCGGATTTTAACGGCCCCTGGTCGCGCAAGGTGGTGTTTGTACCTCAGAGCGGAGATGCATTCTGCCGCCGCATTCCCACCACGCAGGCCAACGCCGCCGATGTCGCCCGCGCCGAACAGGAATACGAACGCCAGCTTAACGAGAAAAAGCCACCCGCACTAAAGAAGATAGAATTGTTTTAGAATTTCGAAGTCGGCATTACGGCACGATATTGGCTGAAATCATTTTGAGAATACAGCTTGCAACGCAGAGGATACCGCAGTGAAAAACCGCGTTCAACCGACCATGACCGAGAAACTGATGCGTGAGGAAGACTTCATCGTCTCCAAGACCGACCTCAAGGGTTGTATTAGCTATTGCAACCGCACCTTTCAGGAGTTTTCCGGCTATCCCGAGCATGTGCTGCTGGGCGCACCGCACAACATCATCCGCCACCCCGACATGCCGCGCGGGATTTTCAAACTCGCCTGGAGCGAACTGGCTAAAGGCCATGAAATGCTCGCCTATGTCAAAAACATGGCCGCAGACGGCAGCTTCTACTGGGTGTTTGCCACCATGACTCCGTCCTACGACGGTTCAGGCCATATCGTCGGTTACTATTCGGTCCGGCGCGCGCCCAAACCTCAGGCCGTCAAAATCATGGACGAAATTTACCGGCGCATGCTCAATGAAGAATCCCGCACCTCAAGAGAATCTCAGGCCGATGCCTCGATAAAGCTGCTCAATCAGATCCTGGCCGAGAAAGGAGTGTCTTATGAAGATTTTATCCTCTCGCTCTAACCTGATTTGCGGTTCGCTGATTATCGCTGCGATCCCGCTGCAGTTCGTCTCGATCTGGCTTTCCACCGCCCTGCTTTGCCCCACCGCAGTCGCTGTCGTTGTATTGGCGATGCAGCAAAAAAAACGTGAGCAGCTGCTGCTCCGGCTGATTGCCGTTTTGCAGCAGGCAGGGGGCGGCAACACCGAACCCAGGATCACCGGCATAGGCAATGCGGGACTGATCTCCGATGCCTGCTGGGCGGCAAACGATGTGCTCGATCAGCTCGAAGCGGTGTTTCGCGAGCAGATCACCGCACTGGATCACATATCCGGAAAAGGCAGCCGCCGTATCATTCAGGAAAACGGACTGCACGGAGAGTTTCGCCGCTCCGCCAGTCGCACCAATGCTGCCTTAAAGCTGATATATGAGCAGCAGAACAAGTTGCAGGACGATCTTTTTCTGGGGCGGTTAGACGGCATCAACAGCGCCGGGCTGCTTGCCAATCTTGGACACAGCCAGGAAGACCTGATGGAAGTCGCCCAGGTGGTTGACACCCTGTCCGCCTTTGCCAGCCAGTCGGCACAGGCCGCTTTTGAAGGCGCGGACGAGTCGCATCTTGCAACCGGACAGATCGAACATCTGGCCATGCAGGCAGCGGCGCTTGAGCAGACCGTCAATAATCTGCGCGACGAAGGCAACAAGGCCTTCGATGCTACCAAACAGATAGATGTGATCGTCAAAAAGGTCAACCTGCTGGCGCTCAACGCCGCCATCGAAGCGGCAAGGGCGGGGGAAGCCGGGCGAGGATTTGCCGTGGTGGCCGACGAAGTTCGCAAGTTGTCCGAAATGACCGCCGTGTTTTCCAACCACATCCGCGACTCGCTCACCAAAGTCTCAAACGAAGCCACGCTGATGCACACCTCGGCCATGGCGATGACCGAATCCACTCAGGTCTCTTTAGGCAGCACCTACTGCGTCAAGGAAAAGCTCGATCAGGTAAGTTCGGCGGCCTCCACTTCCAGCACCGCATCGCATCTGGCAAAATCGCTGACGGTCGCATCCCTTGCCAAGATAGACAGTTTCAGCATGAAGCAGGTCGCCTACCGTGAAGCGCGTTCAAAATCGCCCTCCAACCTGCAAGACCTGTCCTTCTCCAGCATAGATGCGCTGGTGAACCAGTTGCCCGAAGCACACAGCCAACGACTGAGCACTCTGGCCCAGGCGCTGACAGAATCGATCAAGGCCACCGTAAAATCGGTGCATACAGGAAATCAGGATACGGCGGTGTTTGAACGGATGGAAGAAGCAAACCGGGAACTGACTGCGGCCATCGATGCCGCACTCGCGGATGTCCGGGCGGCATCGGATGCAGGACAGTCCAGCGGCGTAAAAATAGACCTGTTCTAGCTCAGTTAAATCATCCGAGAAAAACGTTTGAGAGGCGTTAACGCCCGCTGCATACGCCCACTTTGAGCTCGGAAAACCAGTTGATGAAGCGCTTCACATCCTCCCCCTGGTAGATGGCTCCGTGCTGGGGGCAGAGCATATCGATAGACAAACTGTCCATGCGGCTGCACCAGTCGAGCTTCGCTTCATTGGAGCCCATCCAGCGACGGTGGAACAGTTCGGCATGACGGATATGCGCATCGAATTTTTTGACGAACAGCGCATCTTCTCCGGCAGGCAGCATCGCCGCCCCCACATCCCCTGAAAACAATATCCTGGCCTTCTCATCATAGAGGTGGAAATTACCCGATGAGTGCAGATAGTGTGCCGGCACGGCGGTCAGGGACAGACTGCCCAGCATGATGTTCATGCCCTCATCGGGTATGGGTATGAAGGTTTGGTCGTTTCCGCCAAAATGCGGCACAAAGGAACTCCACAACCAGCTCAAATAACACTTGAGTTCGGGGTTGAAATCCAGCCACAACGCCAGCGATGAGATGATGTCCGGATCCTGATGCGATGCGAACAGGCTGACGATCTGCCGGGGATCAAAAGCGGTGCTGATCGCAGAAATCACCGAGGCGAATATCTCCATCCCGCCCGGGTCCGTCAGCAGCGACTCGCGGCCCTTTACGATCAGATACTCATTGGTATCGATCAGATAACCCGGTTTTTCAGCATCGCGGCTGATTGCGGCCCACTTATGGTCACCCTGCTCGAAAATATACTCGATGCGTTTCATGATATTTCCCTTGCCGCAAGGCTGGCTTCGAGCGCTTTCAATATCTCCAGGATCTTATCGATCACGACTTCGATCTCTAAAGCCACCTGTTTTAGTGTAGCGGCCATGCTCCCGCCATAGACCGCTTCTATCCGGGCACAGCGGGCCAGCGCCGTGCCCACACCGCAAAGCTGCAGCGTCCTTCTGACCTGCCGCAGCAGTTCTTCGTTGTCTTGTTCCATGGCAAGCGCAAGATGCTGCAGGCTGACTTCTTTCCTGTTTAGCGCAGAGAGCATGAAATCCTTCCCTCCCTCTTCCTGCGCCCGCCGTAATTTGATCAGCTCATTCCGGTTTTTCAGCATCGCAGCGGAATCACCGATCAGATGGAAGATGCGATCCCCGATTACGCCAGCCGCAATCCGCAACCTGCCGCTGAACCCTCTGAGTTCGAGTGAAACCACCCCGAAACCCCTCGAGCGCTCACCGGCCTGCTTCGAGACCAGCATCGCGTTGATGGCCACCAGATTCACGCCGTGAGACAGATCGATCACTTTCTTGATCTCCTCGTTGATCTGAACCATCCAGTGCAGGTTCATATTGTTCTGAGCCGTCATGGTCAAAACAGGGTAACTCGCTCCCGAAATGCAGGAGCAGCAATTGGACGCCCGGTATTTTCCTCATCCTCACCGGCCTTGAAAAACGCCATGATATTGAGCAACTGCTCGGCCTGTGAGTTCATCTCTTCGGCGGTGGCCGCCAGCTCTTCCGAGGCCGAGGCATTCTGCTGAGTGGTCTGATTAAGCTGCCCCATCGCGCTGTTGATCTGCCCGACTCCGCTTGCCTGTTCGGCAGAAGCCGAGGCGATTTCCTGCACCAGATCGGAAGTCTTGTTGATCGAGGGCACCATCGCCTCCAGGA
>CAYPIG010000030.1:0-30625 GCA_964410705.1 uncultured Gallionella sp. | reverse complement strand
AAGTTTTTAATGACACCTGAGAGGCGTTGCGTCAAATTGTCCAGCATATCCGTCCCTGTAGGAAATCAAAGTAAATGATGTAGAATTCGTGAGTCTAAAACATCCTGAAGAAAAATGCCTAATCTTCTCCTCTCCTTTGTCGCATTTGTCGCGTATGTCCTGCTGGCAGCCTACTTCTGGCGGGCGCAGGTCTGTCCCGACAGCGAGGCGCGCTGCCGGGGCGCTGCGGGTCATCTGTCGCTGATTCCCATTGCGCTGCACGGTTATCTGCTCTGGCAGGGAATTTTTGCCGGTGGCGGATTCGATCTGAACGTGTACAACGCCTTGTCGCTGATTGCATGGATCACGTTGCTGGTTTACTGGGGGGCTCGATTTTTCTATCCGATAGGTGGGTTGCAGGCGCTGGTGTTGCCGATGGCAGCGGTGACGCTGCTGCTGCCGGGGGTCTTTCCGACCGAGCATCAGCTGACGCATACCGATATGCTGGCCTTTAAGATACACATCGCGGTGGCGATGCTGGCATACAGCCTTTTTACCATCGCGGTCTTGCACGCAGTGCTGATCTCACTGGTGGAAAAGCGCCTGCGCCATGCAACCTTGCCGCGCGTGTTGCGCAATCTGCCGCCTTTAATGACGATGGAGAGCCTGCTGTTTCGCATGATCGCGGGCGGTTTTGCGCTGCTCACGCTCACGCTGGTGTCGGGTGTGATGTATTCCGAGGAGATATTCGGCAAGGTCTGGCAGTTCAATCACAAGGTGCTGTTCGGTCTCATCTCCTGGTGTGTATTTGCCGTGCTGCTGAGCGGCCACCATTTTTACGGCTGGCGCGGCAAAATCGCGGTGCGCTGGACGGTAAGCGGCTTTGCCTTGCTGCTGCTGGCGTATCTGGGCAGTAAATTTGTGCTGGAGCAGTTGCTGCACAGATAGCGCGTTCTAATTCCTTTGATTATCAAGGCGCTTGCTATCGGTACGGCTTTTGTCGTAGAATGCGCGCCCTTTCGTGTCATGTGGGTTCGCGCAGGCGGGCGCTCAGTTGGCGAATGTATTTCTCGACGTTGCGGGGGATTTCCCGGTAATGTTCTGCACCCGGCCTTTTAGGCTAATAATTTAGATAGGTTTTTTATGGTCATCATTCGTCTTTCCCGTGGCGGTTCAAAGAATCGTCCATTCTACAATGTGGTCGTAGCCGATTCGCGCAATCGTCGCGATGGCCGTTTCATCGAGCGCGTCGGTTTTTACAACTCGATCGCCAATGAAAAGCAGGAAGCCTTGCGTCTGGATCTGGCTCGCGTAGCCTACTGGCAGAGCAAGGGCGCGCAATTGAGCGACGCCGTTGCCAAGCTGGTCAAGCGCGCCGGCGCCGTTGCAGCCTAAGCAATCCGAGCCCATGGTCATCATGGGCCGCGTAGCATCGGCATTCGGCATCAAAGGCTGGGTCAAGATTCAGCCGTTCAGCGAATACGTCGACAGTCTGACCGCGTATAAAGCCTGGTATCTGGGCTATGAAAACGGTCCATGGCGCGAAGTGACGGTTGCTCAGTGTGAGGTGCACGACAAGACGCTTGCTGCACAGTTTGCGGATTGTCCGGATCGCACGGCCGCCGAGAAACTCAAGGGTTTGCTGATTGCCGTTCCGCGCAGCAGTCTTCCCGAAGAAGACGAGGGCGAGTATTACTGGGCAGACCTGATCGGGATGTCGGTGATCAATGCCGAAGATGTCGTGCTCGGTGTGGTCGCCGAATTGCTGGAGACCGGTGCTAACGATGTGCTGATCGTGCGGGGCAATGGCCCTGATGTGCTGATTCCGTTTCTGAACAGCGTGATCGGTGAGGTGGATATGGCGGCCAGAACGATACAGGTAGACTGGTTGGCGGATTTTCTGCTTTGATCTTCGACGTCATTACGCTGTTCCCGCAGATGTTCGATGCGCTGACGCAATGCGGCATTACGCGTCGTGCGGCGGAGCAGGGGCGATATGTGGTCAAGACGTGGAATCCTCGCGATTTCACGACCGACAACCATCGCACCGTGGATGACCGGCCTTATGGCGGTGGTCCGGGCATGGTGATGCTGGCCGAACCGCTGGCAGCGGCCATCAATGCGGCGCGCGAGCGTCAGGCGGCCTGCGGTGTGGCAAAAAGCCGCGTGGTGTATCTGTCGCCGCAGGGTCGCTTGCTGACGCATGCCGTGGTTAAAGAGATGGTGTCGCAACCCGATGAAGGGTTGATCCTGCTGACGGGGCGATACGAAGGTATAGACGAACGTCTGATCCGCCAGATGGTGGATGAGGAAGTTTCCATAGGCGACTATGTGCTGTCCGGCGGTGAGTTGGCGGCGATGGTGCTGATGGATGCGATGGTGCGGCAACTGCCCGGCGTGCTGGGGGATGCCGACTCGGCGGAGCAGGATTCATTTGTGCAGGGTTTGCTCGATTGCCCTCACTATACCCGTCCGGAAATATTTAATGGGGAGGCTGTGCCCCCGGTGTTGTTGTCCGGCAATCATGCGGATATCCAGCGCTGGCGGCTTTCCCAGTCGTTGGGCAGAACGTGGAAACGCCGGCCTGATTTATTGGTCGGTCGTCATTTTACAAAAGAGGAATCTGGTCTTCTGGCTGAGTTTCAGAAGGAACAAGATCCGAAAACTAAGGAGCAGTAAATGAATTTGATCGCTATTTTGGAACAAGAAGAAATCAGTCGTTTGGGTAAAGTAGTACCTGATTTTGCACCTGGCGACACCGTTGTCGTCAACGTGAACGTGGTCGAAGGCGAGCGCAAGCGCGTTCAGGCTTTCGAAGGCGTGGTGATTGCCAAGCGCAATCGCGGTTTGAACTCCAGCTTTATCGTGCGCAAGATTTCCGCCGGTGAAGGTGTGGAGCGTACTTTCCAGACTTACTCACCAGTGATCGCCGAGATCGAAGTCAAGCGTCGCGGTTCGGTGCGTCGCGCCAAGCTTTACTACTTGCGCGATCGTTCGGGCAAGTCGGCTCGTATCAAGGAAAAATTGCCGGCACGCAAGGTCAAGACCGAAGCTGCTGCATAAGCGGTTTGAATCAAAAAACGGGAGCCGAAGCTCCCGTTTTTTTTAAGTGCGGCCAGACTTGCTGATGTTTTGGCCGTCCTGTATTCTTTCACCGGGAGGCGATCTCGGTTTGGTCAGCGTTAGATGAAGCCGGATGTTCGCTAACTTTCATTTCGTGAAGATCGGTGCCGCAGGGAAGGTTGACAGTGAAATATCCATTTTTTTTGACGCTCGTATTGTCGATGATTACGTCTGCGGTTTGCAGCGCGCAGCCCTTGACCGTTCCTTCGGCGAATGCCTTTGTCGAAAAACCAATTACTGCCGAGTTGATCAGTGAAATACGCAGGGGTGGTTTTGTGCTTTACATGCGACACGGCACGACCGACAACAGTCGTCCCGATCGCGTACCTGCCGTTGATCTGAATGATTGCAATACGCAGCGCGTATTGTCTGACGCAGGACGCATGCTAATGAAGCAAGTGGGTGAGGCAATTCGCGAAGCTAAAATCCCGCTGGGAGAAATTCTGGTCAGCCCGATGTGCCGTACTACTGAGTCTGCGCATCTCTCAATAGGAGATGATTTCAAGCTCTCCGAGCCGTTGATGTATTCGGCAAATATGACGAGCGAGCAGAAGAGGCCGCGCCTTGAAGCACTGAGGCGGATTTTATCTGCACCGGTGCAAACAGGAACCAACCGGCTTTTGATTGCGCATGCCCCGAATCTGGATGATCTGATTGGTTTTTTTGTTAAGCCGGAAGGAACGGTTGTGGTATTTCGCCAAAGTGCCGCGGGAGGTTATGAATATATCGCCAGCATACACCCTGATGACTGGCGAAAGTTGACGAAATAGGCCGATGTATTGATGAAATCCGGCAGGGCTTTTTTGTTGGTGTTTTTGTTGCCGATATTGGCGGTGTCGGTCATCGCCATGCTCATCAACGCGGGTGCCTTCTATAAGCTCAAACAGCAGCATGCCGCCGGTGTTGAAGTTAGAAAATATCAGCTGGATGTGCTCAATAGTGCGGATGAAATCGGCGAGAGGATGGCCGATATTCATAGGCAGGTGGCGGAAATTCTGAAGCGGGCACAGGACGAGTCGCTCGATGAAAGCCAAATTTATCGTATACACTCAAGAATTGTAGATCGTCTGGCGCAGATGGATCAGCAGGTGCAGACGCTGTCGCGCGCCATGGCTGAACTCAATATCAAAAGTGACAAAACAGATGCATTGCTGGCAGGTTTCGGAAAGTACAGCAATTACGTCATTATGGCGACAGATATGGCCGCGATTGATCCCAAATCGGCCGGTCAATATATCGCCAATGCCCGCGATCAGTATTTCGATTTTTTCTATCATGCCCACGGTGTTGCGACTGAGCTTGGCAAGCGTGCGAATGAGAGTGCGGAGTTCGAGGCTGTTGTTTTTCAGAAGACTTTCCGGGATATTCTCGTTGTACTGGTGCTCGACTTCTTTGCAATGCTGGTGCTGTCATTTGTGGTGGCCCGCACATTGTCCGGTCGTGTTACCACGTTGACCGATGCTTTGGGGGTTCTGGCGCGTGAAAAAGACAATCCGCAGGAATTTCCCGCCGTGGAACGCATCTATGAGAAGGAGCATGGCGGATTCAAGGAACTGGCTGAAGCTGTGCTGAGTTTTCGCAAGGCGTTGGTGGATCGCCATCGCTCGGACAAGGAATTGCTGGATTACAAGCTGCATCTTGAGGAGCTTGTTGAAAATCGTACCCGTGAACTGAGTCATGCCAAGAGCATAGCCGAGAACTCCTTTCAATATGCGCGCAGCCTGATAGAGGCAAGCATTGATCCTTTGATGATGATCAATGCAGAAGGGGCTATTACAGATGTGAATTCTGCGGCTGAAAAGGTTACGGGTGTGGCGCGAGATAAGTTGATCGGCAGCCAATTTTCAAATTATTTTACAGATCCGAAGCTGGCTCAAGAAGGATGTCAAAAGGCATTTGCGCAGGGATTCGTGACCGATTATCCGCTGTCAATTCTTCATGTTTCGGGTAGTGCCACGGAAGTGATTTATAACGCCAGTGTCTACCGTGATGCATATGGAAAAGTCCTGGGTATCTTGTCTGCTGCTCGCGACATTACCGAGCGCAGGCAGGTGGAGCAGCAGTTGCGAATCGCGGCCACTACCTTTGAATCGCATGAGGGCATACTTGTAACGGATCGCCACGGCATCATACTGCGCGTGAATCATGCCTTTACTTCAATCACAGGTTATGCCGCCGATGAAATCTGCGGCCAAACCCCGCGCATACTCCGATCTGATCGTCAGAATGCCGCATTTTACGAGGAAATGTGGTCCAGCATTGACAGCGGTGGCGGTTGGCAGGGTGAAATCTGGAATCGCCGCAAAAATGTAGAAATTTATCCGGAATACCTCACCATCACTGCGGTGAAAGATCCGGATGGAAATATCTCAAATTATGTCGCCATGTTCAACGACATTACCGCAAGCAAGGCAGCGTCGGAAGAAATCAAAAGTCTTGCCTTTTACGATCCGTTGACCAGGCTGCCAAACCGTCGATTGCTGCTCGACAGGCTGAGGCTGGCCTTGGTGACGGGCGCGCGCAGCGGCAGCAAAGGTGCATTGTTGTTCATCGATCTGGATAATTTCAAACGACTTAACGATACCCTGGGCCATGATTTTGGCGACCTGTTGTTGCAACAGGTTGCTGAGCGTTTAACTTACTGCATCCGTGAGGGAGACACGGTTGCGCGACTGGGTGGTGACGAGTTCGTGGTCATGCTGGAAGAGTTAAGCTGCAGCGATATTGAGGCTGCGGCGCACGCCGAACTGATAGGCCAAAAAATCCTGCTTGCGCTAAACAAACCCTATTTGCTGGGAATGCACGAGGTGCACAGTACCCCCAGTATTGGTGCCACGCTGTTCGGTGATCTGAAGGAGAGTATCGAAGAAACGCTGAAACGCGCTGACATGGCCATGTATCACTCCAAGGCATCGGGGCGCAACGCTTTGCGCTTTTTTGATCCGAATATGCAGGCGGCGATTAACGCGCGAGCTGAAATGGAAGCGGCGCTGCGTGTGGCGCTGGCTTGTGACCAGTTCACGCTTTACTACCAGCCGCAGGTATCCTGTGGTGGAGAAATATCGGGTGCAGAGGCGCTGGTGCGCTGGATGCATCCCCAGCGAGGGATTGTGCTGCCGAACGAATTTATTCCTCTGGCCGAGGAAACCGGTTTGATTCTGCCGCTTGGGGGGTGGGTGCTGAACACGGCGTGCGCTCAATTGGCCAGGTGGGCGACGCAAGAGAGGATGAATCGACTGACGATAGCGGTGAATGTCAGCGCGCGCCAGTTTCAGCAGGAGGATTTTGTGGAGCGGGTGCTCACTGCGATTGAGCGGTCCGGAGCCAATCCGAGTTTGCTCAAGCTGGAACTGACCGAGAGTATGCTGCTGGCCAGCGTTGATGATGTCATCGTAAAGATGCGCATTCTCAAATCCAGGGGGGTGGGTTTCTCACTCGATGATTTCGGTACAGGTTATTCATCGCTTGCCTATTTAAGCCGTCTGCCACTGGATCAGCTTAAAATTGACCGGTCGTTTGTAAGGGAAATTGAGTCAAATGACGATGCTGTCGTGATCTGTGTTGCAACCATAAGTCTGGCCCACAGCCTGAAATTGCAGGTCGTCGCTGAAGGTGTAGAAACTGAGGCTCAGCGTTATATTCTCAATTCGGTGCATCGATGTGACTTCAGTCAGGGATATCTGTTCAGTCAACCGCTGTCAGAGGAAGTCTTTGAGCACTATGTCGCAAATGCGCCGGTTAGATTGTAAATTTGTTTGATGTGATCTCTTGCGAAAAATCTGATCTTGCCACGGGGTATGATAGCGGCATGGATTATCAGGCAAAACTATCGGCCCCGTTTGGCGTGCTCGGCATACTCTGTCAGGGGGAAGTGCTGACCGGCATCGATTTTCTGCCACAAGGTGAAATGCCGCAGCCGGCGGTCAGCGAATTTGCGGAAAAAGTTTGTGTACAGCTTCTGAGATACTTTGAAAATGCGTCAGTGCAGTTTTCCATTCCTCTTGAATATAAGGCGAGCGCGCACCAGAAAAAAGTGTGGCAGACGATGATGGCAATTCCTTGTGGGCAGACTCGCACTTATGGAGATCTTGCGCGGCAGCTGGGCTCTTCGGCTCAGGCCGTAGGGCAGGCCTGCGGAGCCAATCCTATTCCCATAATTATTCCTTGTCACCGCGTGGTGGGAAAAGGCGGGGTGGGCGGCTTTATGAAAAGCAACGATGATTTCACGCTCAATATCAAACGCTGGCTGCTGAACCATGAGGCGCGGTTTGAGCAACGCTGAAATTCTCGACGAGTTTTCCGATACGCTCTGGCTGGAGGATGGCTTGTCGCGCAACACGCTGGAGAGTTACCAGCGCGATCTGAATAAATTCGCCGACTGGCTGGAGTCGAGCCGGGGCGCTACCCTCTTGCAGACTACGCCTGCCGATATTCAGGACTATCTTGCCAATTTATTTCTGGTGCAAAAGGCCAAATCGAGTTCCGCCGGGCGCAATTTATCCAGTCTGAAGCGATTGTTTCGCTATCTGTTGAGGCAGGGAAAAATTGCCACCGACCCCAGTTTGCAAATCGACAGCCCTAAGTTGCCGCGCAGTTTGCCCAAGACGCTCACCGAACAGGATGTGGAGCTGCTGCTCGCCGCGCCCGATGTAAACGAGCCGCTGGGGCTGCGTGACCGGACTATGTTCGAAGTGTTGTATGCCACCGGCTTGCGAGTGTCCGAACTGGTCGAATTGAAAATTTCCCAGGTGGGTCTCGACATGGGCGTGGTTCGTGTCTTCGGCAAGGGGAGCAAGGAGAGACTGGTGCCGCTTGGAGAGGAAGCGCTGGACTGGTTGGCCCGCTATGTTGCGGAGAGTCGTGCTGTGTTGCTGGCCGGGCGGGTGAGCGACGATCTTTTTGTGACCGCCAGGGGAGAGGGTATGACCCGGCAGATGTTCTGGTATCTGATCAAGAAACATGCGCGTTTGAGCGGAGTGAATAAACCATTATCTCCACATACGCTGCGCCATGCTTTTGCCACGCATTTGCTCAATCACGGTGCGGATCTGCGCGTAGTGCAGATGCTGCTGGGGCATGCCGACATCGCCACCACGCAAATCTACACTCATGTGGCGCGGGAAAGGCTAAAACTTTTGCATGCGGCTCATCACCCCAGAGGTTGAGCTATTTCTCCAGCAAAAATTCCCTGAAGGCGAGCGCTGCATTGGACAATCGCTTATTGCTGCGGTGCGCGACATACCAGTGGCGCAGCAGCGGGAAATGCTCTACATCTAGCACCGCCAGTCTGCGGGTTTCCAGCTCCAGTTCTATGCTGTGCAAGGAGAGTATACCCAGACCCATGCCCGCCTGCACCGCCTGCTTGATCGCCTCGTTGGTTTCCATCTCCATGCTGATGCGCGGCTGAACCCCGTGTTGTGCGAATACGCGCTCCATCGCACTGCGGGTGCCGGAACCCTTTTCCCGGGACAAAAATGTTTCGCCGGAAAGGCGCGCGAAGGGAATGTGGCTAAGCGAAGCGAGTGGATGGGAAGGCGCCGATATCACCACCAGCGGATTGTCCATGAATGACTCTGAGGTGACATCCAGACCTTCGGGCGGTTTGCCCATGATGGCAAGATCGGTGATGTTGTCGGCGAGTTGTTTTAATACGGCATCGCGATTGGCGACCTGAAGGTTTACGCTGATGTTGGGATGGCGTTTGCAAAATTGAGCGAGAAGCTGGGGGGTGAAATAGTTGGCTGTATTGACGACAGACAAAGTTAATCGGCCGCGGCCCATTCCTTTCAATTCGTCAAATACCGCCTCCATTTCGACCAGTTGCTGTGAGATGCTGCGCGCATAGTGAAACAACTCCCTTCCCGCTTCGGTGAGAAAGATCTTCTTGCCCATTTGCTCGAACAGGGGGAGTCCTATATGCCCCTCGATCTGCTTGATTTGCATGGACACCGCGGGTTGAGAGAGGTATAGTTCCTCGGCCGCACGTGAGTAGTTCAAATGACTGGCCACTTTCTCAAATACCTGTAATTGGCGTAGTGTGAAGTGGAGCATGTCAGGTTGCGGTAGTGTCGGGATTGCGCGATTATACAACCATAAGGAAAACTTATGGTTGCAATAAAAATAATTGACTATCGCTTATATGGCAACAGCCCTATAGTGACAACCGTTGCACGTAGTTGTTAGTTAGTGAATTTATCGTTAACACACAGGAGAGGTAAACTATGGATCAATCTAATCGTTATGCAAATCTGAGTCTGAAAGAAGCGGATTTGATCGCAGGCGGCAAGCACTTGCTGGTTGCATATAAACTTATTCCAGCACCGGGTTACGGCTTTCTGGAAGTAGCGGCTCACGTAGCTGCTGAATCTTCCACCGGTACCAACGTGGAAGTTTCCACGACCGACGATTTCACCCGTGGCGTTGACGCGCTGGTGTATGAAATCGACGAAACCGCATTCGGTGATGATCCTGTCAAGGGCGGCGGTCTGATGAAGATCGCTTATCCTGTTGATCTGTTCGACCCGAACCTGATCGACGGTTACTACAACATTTCGCACATGTGGTCTCTGATCCTGGGTAACAACCAGGGTATGGGTGACCATGTCGGTCTGCGTATGCTGGACTTCCTGGTTCCAGAATGCATGATCAAGAAGTTTGACGGTCCAAGCGCTGGCATTTCAGATCTGTGGAAAGTATTGGGTCGTCCAGAAGTTGACGGCGGTTACATCGCCGGTACCATCATCAAGCCTAAGCTGGGTCTGCGTCCTGATCCGTTTGCCAAGGCCTGTTACGATTTCTGGCTGGGTGGCGACTTCATCAAGAACGATGAGCCGCAGGCTAATCAGGTGTTCTGCCCGATGGAAGTGGTTATTCCTAAGGTTGCAGCAACCATGGATCGTGCACAGCAGGAAACCGGTCAGGCTAAGCTGTTCTCGGCTAACGTGACTGCCGACTTCCACGGTGAAATGATCAAGCGTGGCGAGTACATCCTGAGCGAATTTGCCAAGTACGGCAACGAGAAGCACGTAGCATTCCTGGTTGACGGTTTCGTAACGGGTCCAGCCGGTGTTACCACCTGCCGTCGTGCATTCCCTGACACCTTCCTGCACTTCCACCGTGCAGGTCACGGTGCGGTGACTTCCTACAAGTCGCCTATGGGTATGGATCCGCTGTGCTACATGAAGATATCCCGCCTGTCGGGCGCTTCCGGTATTCACACCGGCACCATGGGTTACGGCAAGATGGAAGGCCACGCCAAGGAAACCGTACTGGCATACATGATTGAGCGCGATGAGTGCCAAGGGCCTTACTTCTACCAGAAGTGGTACGGCATGAAGCCAACCGCTCCTATCATCTCAGGCGGTATGAATGCGCTGCGTCTGCCAGGCTTCTTCAAGAACCTGGGTCACGGCAACGTGATCAACACCTGCGGCGGTGGTTCGTTCGGTCACATCGACAGCCCTGCAGCCGGCGGTATCTCTCTGGGTCAGTCCTACGAGTGCTGGAAGACGGGTGCAGATCCGATCGAGTACGCCAAGACTCACAAAGAGTTCGCACGTGCATTCGAGTCCTTCCCCAAGGATGCGGACAAGTACTTCCCGAACTGGCGCGAAAAGCTGGGCGTACACAAGTAAGCCTGGTTGGTATCGATGCAATAAAAAATGCGCCCCCAATGTATGGGGGCGTTTTTTTCCCGAAGCATAAACCCGCGAAGAAAAATGGGTTGAACCAAGGAGTTCACAATGGATAACAAAGAACAATACAAGATTCACAAAGAGCCGTTTTATCAGGCTCAGGGCGATGAAGTAGAGCTTTACGAAGCGGCTTATACCGCGCGTCTGCCGGTGATGGTCAAGGGGCCGACAGGATGTGGGAAATCCCGCTTTGTTGAATATATGGCCTGGAAGCTGAACAAGCCGCTCATGACCGTGGCCTGTAACGAAGACATGACAGCAAGCGATCTGGTCGGGCGTTATCTGCTCGACGCCAATGGTACGCGCTGGCTGGATGGCCCGCTGACGACAGCGGCTCGCATAGGCGCGATCTGCTACCTGGATGAAATCGTCGAAGCGCGTCAGGACACCACCGTGGTGATACACCCGCTGACCGACCACCGCCGCACACTGCCGCTGGACAAGAAGGGCGAACTGATAGAGGCGCATCCGGATTTTCAGCTGGTGATTTCCTACAATCCCGGTTATCAGAGCCTGATGAAGGATTTGAAACAGTCCACCAAGCAGCGTTTTACCGGTTTCGAATTCGACTATCCGGCAGCAACGCTTGAAGCCGAAATCCTGTCCAAGGAAACCGGACTTGCCTTGGAGGTGTCTGCAAAGTTGGTACAGATAGGTCAGGCCGCGCGTAATCTGAAGGGCCACGGTCTGGATGAGGGCATCTCCACGCGTTTGCTGGTTTATGCTGCCACGCTGATCAAAAACGGCGTCAATCCCAATGCTGCCTGCCGTATGGCGATGGTGCGTCCGATCACGGACGACGCCGATATCCGCGACACGCTTGACCACGCCATAGACGCTTTATTCGTCTAGGGCGACCAATGATATTGGAGGTGAACTGATGCCTGAACAACCCGGCAGGAATGCGGAATTCGAAAATTACTGGCAAAAACTGGGGTGTAAGTTCGCCCTAGTCGACCGGGTTTTCGATGAGTGTATGAAAGAGGCTAAGGTCTTGCTCTCATCCGAGGGCGTAGAATCCTATCTCGAAAATGCCCGCTTTATCGGCAAGATGGGGCGCGGCCCGGAGCCGCTTCTGGTCTATATGGAGGAGGCGCCGGGTGTTGCTGCGCTGGTAGGAGAGCAGGCGCTGGTGGATTTGCGTGAATTTGCAAACTATATGTCCACGCATACCAACTTCAAGGCGATCGTGCCGTTTTTGCAGACCAGCGGGGCGGTGGCAAGGCGTTTGCACAGTTATGACGTGTTCAGGCTGTACATAGAGCTGATACGCGACATGATGAACCGTACTTCCGGTTCGGTGCACGGACATCACACGACCTTCCCCAGTCCCGGGCTGATCGATCTGCTAAAACAGGCGCCGAACTTGCTGGGTGCCTTGTCACTGGAAGGCTTTCGCAACTGGATAGAGTACGGTATCAGTTACTACAACAACCATCCCGCGCGTCAAGAGGAATATTTCAGCCTGAAATCCGCCGATGCAGTGGCTGTCATGCAGCGCGAACGTCACGGCACGCTGCTGGTGGATAATGAGCGCAAGCTGGATACCTATTTTCGCGCCCTGTGGAACGATACAGATTACCTTGTGCCGTATTCGGTGGCTTTCGATGATCTGCGCAAACCTATGCCCTATTTCGATGCGCAAGGGATACGGCTGCCCGATGTTTACGACGACATGGAAGGCGTTAAGGGCATAGACCGTTATCGCGCGACACTGGCGCATATGGCCGCGCATCGCCGCTGGTCGCAGCAGATGATCGTGGACAACTGGAGCCCGCACCAGCGCGTTGGCGTCGAAACGTTTGAAGATTCCCGGGTGGATTATCTGGCCTGTCAGCGCTTTCCCGGATTGCGCAAACTGTTTTTAGCGCTGCATCCGATACCGGATGTCAGGGCGCTTGAGCGCACCGACGCCTCGCTGATTCGTCTGCGGCTTGCGGTTGTTTCGCGCGCCATCCTCGACCCGGATTTCAAGTGCGAAAACGCCGATATTCAGCAGTTTGTAGCGCGCTTCTTTGCCGAGATGGAAAATGGCGAGTCGTGCAGTGCCAATATGGCCACGATTGCGCTTTCCTTCATCGCGCGCACCCGCAAACAGACGGATGCTCTGCCGAATACCTATTTCGAAAATACCGAAGTAGGCTACCGGGACGATAACCGGCATCTGTGGATATACATCGAGCAGGGCGACGATGAAGACACCACTTTCGAGCATCTGGACAAGAAGCAAAAGACGGAAGAGGAAATGAAGGGGCTGCCGCCGCGCCATTATGCGGAATGGGACTACAACACGCAGCAATACCGCCCTGACTGGGTGAGCGTGTACGAGGCGCTGCATCCTCGTGGCAATCCCTCTAAAATCGACGATCTGCTGGCTAAGCACAGCAAACTGGCCAAGCGGCTCAAAGCGATGCTGGAGATGCTCAAGCCGCAGAACAAGGTGCGCATCCGCTATCAGGAGGAAGGCAGCGAACTCGATCTGGATGTGGCAATACGCTCGCTGATCGATTTCAAGGGCGGCTCATCCCCCGATCCGCGTATCAACATGTCGCACCGCACCGATGGTCGCAACATCGCGGTTACCTTGCTGCTGGACTTGTCGCAGTCGTTAAGCGAAAAGGCGGACGGATGCAATCAGACCATACTGGAGTTGAGTCAGGAGGCGGTTTCATTGCTTGCCTGGTCCATACAGCAGGTGGGTGATCCTTTTGCCATCGGCGGCTTTCATTCCAACACACGCCACGATCTGAGCTATTACCATATCAAGGGGTTTAGCGAGGAGTGGGGTGACGAGGTGAAATCGCGTCTGGCTGAGATGGAAGCAGGTTTTTCGACTCGGATGGGGGGGGCGATGCGTCACGCTGGACATTACCTGAGAGCGCAGAAAGCCGACAAAAAGTTGATGCTGATCCTCACCGACGGGGAGCCGGCCGATATCGACGTACATGATCCCCAGTTGCTGATACAGGATGCCAAGCAGGCCGTACATGAACTGGATCGCGACGGCATCTACACCTATTGCATCAATCTTGATCCCAAGGCGGATGAATATGTGAAGGATATTTTCGGCAAACAGTACACCATAGTCGACAAGGTGGCGGATCTGCCGGAGAAATTGCCTCAGTTGTTCATTTCTTTGACTAAATAGAGAAGGTTAGCGCCCAGAATTGCCCGGAAAAGCGGTAGAATCGCGAGTCTGAGATTTCACAACAGTTACACTTTAACTACCCGAGGAGAAAATATGAGTAAGAGTCTGATTCAATTCATCATTGAAGAACAACGCCACATTCCCAACGCCAGCGGTGATTTCACTGGTCTGCTGAGCGACATCATCTCGGCGTGTAAGCAAATCGCTCATGATGTGAACAAGGGTGCGCTGATCGGCGTGCTGGGCAGCGCAGGCAGCGAAAACGTGCAGGGCGAGACACAGAAAAAGCTGGACATCATCACCAATGAAGTCTTCATCAAGGCCAACGAGTGGAGCGGCCATCTGGCTGCGATGGCATCCGAAGAAATGGATGACATCTATGAAATTCCCAAGCAGTATCCGCGCGGTAAGTATCTGATCACATTCGATCCATTGGATGGCTCATCCAACATCGACGTGAACATCTCGGTCGGTACCATCTTCTCCATCCTGCGCTGTCCTGAAGGCGTGACAAATCCAACTGCAGCGGACTTCATGCAGCCTGGTACCAAGCAGGTTTGTGCAGGTTATGCACTGTACGGTCCTAACACCATGATGGTTCTGACTACCGGCAACGGCGTAAACGGCTTTACACTGGACCGCGACGTGGGCGACTTCTTCCTGACTCATCCTGACATGCAGATCCCTGTCGATACGCAGGAATTCGCGATCAACATGTCCAACCGCCGCTACTGGGAAGAGCCGGTACAGCGCTATGTGGAAGAGTGCGTCAAGGGCAAGGACGGCGGTCGTGAGAAGAATTTCAACATGCGCTGGGTGGCTTCCATGGTTGCTGAGATCCACCGCATCCTGACTCGCGGCGGCATCTTCATGTATCCGTTCGACAACAAGGAAGCCGGCAAGGCAGGCAAGCTGCGTCTGATGTACGAAGCCAATCCGATGTCTTTCATCGTTGAGCAGGCGGGCGGTGTATGCTCCACCGGTCGCGAGCGCATCATGGAACTGCAACCTACCGGTCTGCATCAGCGTGTGCCGGTCATCATGGGTTCCAAGAATGAAGTTGAGCGCGTAGTGGGATACCACAAGGGCGCGTAATACCTTGCAATGCCCCCGGGTTCGGGGGCATTTTCACGTCCGCGTTAAAATTAATTCCGCGTAGCGGTACATTTGCCTCCTCTCCCGCACGCGGGAGAGGATTGAGGCGAGGGGAGAAAGTATATGAGTAAACCTTTAGTTTCTATCATCATGGGCAGCAGCAACGACTGGGATATCATGAGTCAGGCTGCACAACAGCTGAAGGATTTCGGTGTTGAATATGACGCGCGTGTGATTTCTGCGCACCGCTCACCCGATCTGTTGTTCGATTACATCAAGGAAGTCTCAGCCCAAGGCGTACAATGCTTCATCGCCGGGGCAGGAGGGGCTGCGCATCTGGCTGGTGTGATCGCCGGAAAAACCACGCTGCCGGTGCTGGGCGTGCCTATTCCGTCCAAGTATCTCAAGGGCATGGATTCCTTGCTCTCCATCGTGCAGATGCCAAAAGGCATACCGGTTGCGACCTTCGCTATCGGCGAGGCGGGGGCTGCCAATGCGGGTCTGTTCGCCATCTCCATGCTGGCGCTCAATGATGCGCAGCTGGCACAGCGGCTGACCGAATACCGCAACAAACAGGCCGTTGCCATCGCGAAGACGGTATTGCCCGAGTTAGCATAGTTGCCAATTATTTGTTAAGGAAGTCTTATGTCCGCACTGCACGAATCCACAATAACCAGCCTGCCGCTGCTGCATCGCGGCAAGGTGCGCGATCTGTACGAAGTCGATGCCAACCATCTGCTGATCGTACAGACCGACCGTCTGTCAGCATTTGATGTGATCCTGGACGATCCGATTCCGGGCAAGGGCGAAGTGCTCACCACGCTGTCGAATTTCTGGTTTGAAAAACTGGGTCATATCATACCGAATCACTTGTCCGGCATTGCACCAGAATCCGTGGTGAAGGGCGAGGCTGAACAGGAGCAGGTAAAGGGGCGTGCCTTTGTGACCAAAAAGCTCAAGCCGCTACCGATAGAGGCGATCGTGCGCGGTTATCTGGTGGGTTCGGGCTGGAAGGACTACCAGAAGACCGGGACCATCTGCGGCTTGGCACTGCCTGCAGGTTTGCGCGAAGCGGAAAAGCTGCCCGAGCCCTTGTTTACGCCATCGACCAAGGCTGCTGTGGGCGATCACGACGAAAACATTTCTTATGCTCAGGCTGTCGAATTGCTCGGGGAAGCGCGCGCAGCCCAGGTTCGCGATGCTACGGTGGCCCTGTATGTTGAAGCGGCAAATTACGCGGCAAGTCGAGGCATCATCATCGCAGATACCAAGTTTGAATTCGGTGTCGATGAGCAGGGTACGCTGTATCTGATCGATGAAGCGCTCACCCCCGATTCTTCGCGTTTTTGGCCAGCCGAAGAATACCAGGTGGGCAGTAATCCGCCCAGTTTTGACAAACAGTTCGTGCGCGACTGGCTGGAGTCTTCCGGCTGGAACAAGCAGGCGCCTGCTCCCAGAATTCCGCAGGATGTGCTGCAAAAAACGGCCGATAAATACCGCGAAGCGCTGCAGCGACTGATGAACGCATGAGCGATATAAAAACACGCAACATGAACTGGCCCGGGCCGCTGATCGAAGGATTTTTGCGCTTTCGAGATAATCACTTTCCAAGCGACGACATCGAATATTCGCGCCTGTTTGCCGAAGGGCAGAAGCCGAAGTTTCTGATCGTCGGTTGCTGCGACTCGCGCGTCGATCCCGCCATTATCTTCGATTGTGCGCCGGGCGAACTGTTCGTGATCCGCAACGTGGCCAATATCGTGCCGCCCAACGGACGCCGTTTAAGCCATCACGGTACGACTGCCGCGCTGGAATACGGCGTATGCAATCTGGGCGTGGAGCATATCGTGGTGCTGGGTCATCAGCACTGCGGCGGGATACAGACGTTGCTGCAGTCCGGCGGCGCATCCAATCCGGACTCTTTCATCGATGACTGGATGAGTCTGGTCGAATCGGCGCGGGTGAGTGTGGAACGCGATTACAAAGATGCGGATGAGGAGCTGCGTCGCAGTGCCTGCGAGCAGCGCGCCATCCTGGTTTCTCTGGGTAATCTGCTCACCTTTCCCTGGATTGCGGAGCGCGTTGAGCAGGGGACACTGCGCATACACGGCTGGTATTTTGACATTAAACTGGGACAGCTGATGGGCTACAACAGCGGTACCCATCAGTTTGAGCCGCTGTAGTTATTTTCCGGTCAGTTCCCGGTAACGCGCCTTGTCGGCATCGTAACGCGCTTCGAGTGCTGCCTTTTCGGCGTTGATGCCGTTCATGTCCCGGTTCAATTTATCGACCGCAGCCTGTGCGTTCTCCAGCTCTTCCTGCAAATAGGCGGGTATGGACTTGCCGCTCCTGGTGTGTTCATCCGCTCTGGTCTTGTGCGCGGAAAGATTCTTGTTTGCATCGGACAACTGCTTGGCTGCAACCTGAGCGCGTGCGTCGATCTGTAGCAGATTGCGTTTGCGCGCCTGATCTATTTCGGCAACATTGCTGTAGGTGTTGATCAAAGAGCTGTCGTGTATTTTCCGGTTGCGTGCGACTTCTTTTTCCGCGCGCACTTTTGCATCTTCCGCCTCTTTGGCGGCGCGCTCCTCCGGTGTCAGCACGTCGGTGGTGTTGACGACACGTCCCGTCTTGTTAAGAACGGCGCGATCCTTGTTGGCATACTCGGCAGGTATCGTATCGCCCATATGCGTCACGCCCTTGTCATCAACCCACTTGTAAATCTTGGCTTCGGCATTGAAGGCAAAGAGCGAACTGAGCGAAATAATCAGCAGGGTTTTATTCATTTTCGACTCCATAACGATCTCGGTAGCTGCGCACTGCATCGAGATGATCCTGTTGTTCATGTTGTAAAAATCCCAGCAGATCGCTCAATGCGGCTATGGATATGACTGGAATTCCATAGTTTTGCTTAACTTCCTGCACGGCGGATAAGGTGCCTGATCCTCGCTCCATGCGATCCAGTGCAATCACCACCGCACAGGGCGTAGCGCCGGATGCCCGTATCAGTTCGATGGACTCCCTGACCGAAGTGCCTGCTGAAATCACATCGTCTATGATCAGCACCCGCCCCTGAAGTTTCGCGCCTACGGTGGTGCCGCCCTCGCCGTGATCTTTGGCTTCCTTGCGGTTATAGCAATAAGGCACATTGCGTCCCTGCTCCGACAGTGCAATGGCCGTGCCAGCAGCCAGTGGTATGCCTTTATAGGCGGGGCCAAACAGCATGTCGAATTCTACGCCGGAGGCCAGTATGGCCTGAGCGTAAAACTGGCACAGATTGCGCATGGAATCGCCGTCATTGAACAATCCGGCGTTGAAAAAGTAGGGAGACAGGCGTCCTGCCTTGGTTTGAAATTCGCCGAAACGCAGCACCTGTTTCTGAACGGCGAAGCGGATGAAGTCTTGTCTGAAATTTAACATGGTGGATGCACGTGGGAGATGACAGAGAGAAACATTATAATCGCGCACTCTTAACGATTGGAAATTTTCATGCGCATCATCTCTGTCAATTTGAACGGTATCCGTTCCGCTGCCGGCAAGGGTTTTTTTGACTGGCTCGCGCTGCAAAATGCCGATGTGATCTGTCTGCAGGAGCTCAAGGCTCAGGCCGCCGACATGACGGAGCAGATGCTCTGTCCGCTCGGCTATCACGGCTATTTCCATTATGCACAGAAAAAAGGCTACAGCGGAGTGGGGATTTACTGCCGGGAAAAGCCGCAGGACGTGATCGAGGGGCTGGGCATTCATGAGTTCGACTATGAAGGTCGTTATATCTGTGCAGATTTTGCCGATTACAGCGTGGTATCGCTTTATCTGCCATCGGGCTCCAGCGGAGAAGAGCGTCAGCAGGTCAAGTTCAGCTTTATGGAAGCCTTTTTGCCGCATTTGCAAGAATTGCGAGACAGCGGTCGCGAGGTTGTGGTGTGCGGAGACTGGAACATCGCGCACAAAGAAATCGACTTGAAGAACTGGCGCGGCAACAAGAAGAACTCAGGATTCCTGCCAGAGGAGCGCGCCTGGCTGACGCAGGTATTCGACGAGGTCGGTTTTGTCGATGTGTTCCGTCAGGTGCACCCGGAACTGGAGGCCTATACCTGGTGGTCGAATCGCGGACAGGCTTGGGCCAAAGACGTCGGCTGGCGCATCGATTATCAGATTGCCACGCCTTTAATCGCACAACGCGCTCATGCAGCAAGCATCTACAAAGAGCAGCGATTTTCAGATCATGCGCCGCTGACGATAGATTACTTGCAGGAAGGCTGTTAAGCCCTGAGAAGATTGAAGTAGGGTCGGCATAAATCGAGTCTGACCCTTCGCCTTCCTGAAGGATAACTTAACGATGTCGGTGATTGGCTGAGATGAAAATCGGGTGCAATCTGGCTTGACGTGAGTGTAAAGATGCGTATTATCGTACGCATTCCAATCGGTGTTGATGTCATGCAAATTAATTACGCTTCTTCCGGAAAAAAAGGTCGTCTTTCATTGTCCATCAGTCAAGAATTGCTGGACCGGTTTGAACCATACAAACAGCAGGTTAATTTTTCGGCACAGGCAGAGCTTATGCTGGCCCGGATGCTGGCAGAGCTCGAAAATCGTAGCTGGGCGGAGCGCAATGCCGAGGCGCTGGCGGCGCATGGCGTGGACATCGCCCAGACTGGTTTGGCAGGCGCAGAGTTTGAGCGTATTTAGCCGTGGCGCAATTTGATATATATCCGAATCCGGGATTGAGGCGAGTTGAGATTCCCTATCTGGTTTCCGTCCAGAACGACCATATCACCAGTAAAACAGGGGCAACGGTGGTGATCCCGTTGCGCGCCAACGCGCAGCCAGTTGAGATCATGGCACCGCTGGTTGAGGTTGCCGGACAAGGAGCGTTTGTGCTGTCTGCTGACGAAATTTTTGCCATTGATACCGCCAGACTTAAAGCATCCGTAGCTACGCTGAATCTGGTGGATCGCGCCAAGATTAAACCCGCCATAGACAAAGTTATTGGCGAATACTGACGGTGCAGTGCTTCGGGTTGCGAGGTGATCGTCTGCGGCGACTGGAACATCGCGCACAAAGAGATCGATTTAAAAAACTGGCGCGGCAACAAGAAGAACTCAGGATTCCTGCCAGAGGAGCGCGCCTGGCTGGCGCATCGATTATCAGATTGCCACGCCCGCCATCGCAAAACGCGCACAGGCTGCCAGCATCTACAAAGAGCAGCGATTTTCAGATCATGCGCCACTGATCATCGATTACCTGTAAAGAATCCGATCCGATCGGGTTGAAGGCGAACAATCGAGAACAATCGGAACAATCGGGGACAGATCCCGATTGTCGCGATTATTGCTTGCATTAATCCGGCACGACACGGTTTGTTATGCCGGATGCTTGACAGCATAATTTCTAATGGTGCCTGATGATCGCCGCAGGAACGGGTGCCGTAATCCTGGATAACGCATCGTCCGGTGAGAATAGGTTAAACTCGCTCCATGTCCATGATTAATCCCGCTCATGAGTGAACTTTTCATCTCCGAGTCACGCGCGCGGCTGCGCACGCTGCTGGCGACAGGCTATGCGCTGTTCATCGCCTATGTCAGTCTGTCGCCGTTTTCAGGCTGGCGCGAGCAGGGACTGAGTTTTGTCGATGTGCTGCATTTACCGTGGCTGTCGACTTTCACGGCCTTCGATGCGATCGTCAATGTGCTGGCCTATATTCCCTTCGGTTTTCTGGTCGGACTTGCGGTGCGCTCGCGCTATGCACCGCTATTGAGCGTATTGATTGCAGTGTGCTGCGGCATGCTGCTCTCATCGGCCATGGAATATCTGCAGATGTATCTGCCTATGCGCACCAGTTCCAATCTGGACTTGCTGACCAATACCACAGGAACGCTGGCAGGGGCGCTGCTGGCGGTCAGCATATCTTCGTGGAGCTGGCTTAAGCGGGCTCTGCAGCGCTGGCGCAGCGGTCTTTTTCACCACGGACGGGAGATGGATTTTGGTCTGGCCCTGCTCGTGCTTTGGATATTCGGACAGATCAATCCTTCCATGCCTATGCTGGGGCATGTGTTTATCACGGAAATGAATCATCAGCTGTTTGCAGCACCTGTGCCGCAACCTTTCGGCTGGTGGGAATCAATGGTGGTCGCACTGAATCTTCTGATGCTGGGATCTTTGCTGCTGACCTTGTTGAGATCCCCGCGCCGCGTCGTTTCCGTGCTGCTGGCGGTGTTGAGTCTGGTCGCGCTGGTGAAGTTTTTTACCGCCGCACTGCTGCTCAAATCCTGGGCGCTGCTGCTTTGGATCAACGGCGAGGCGATGTTGGGCATCTTGACCGGGTGGACCTTGCTGCTTGCCTTGTTGTGGATGCCGCGCAAGGTCGTGATCGGTTGCGGGGCGGCAGTTGCTTGTTGCTATTTTCTGGCCATCAACTTCATCGTGGACGGCAATACTCCGGCTGCGGCGATGTCCATTTATCACTGGCACTACCGTCATCTGCTCAACTACAACGGACTGGCGCAGACGATCACGTTGATTTTCCCGATTTTGCTGATGTTTCATCTGTGGCGGATACGGGAAGTATAATTGAATCAGGATTAAAATTTTTGGAGCTCTATTGTGAGTCATTTCGATAAGCATGTATTTTTTTGTACTTACCAGCGCGAAGACGGCAGCGACTGCTGCAATAACCACGGCGCGCAAAAAGCCCGAGACTATGTGAAACAGAAGGTCAAGGAACTGGGGCTGTCGCAGCGCGGCAACAGCATACGCATCAATTCGGCAGGCTGCATGGACCGCTGCGACGACGGGCCGGTGATCGTGATTTATCCGGAAGGCACCTGGTATACCTATGTGGATGAAACAGATCTTGATGAAATCATCGAGGAGCATTTGAAAAACGGTCGTATCGTGCAGAGGCTGAAGGTCTGATGGCAACTCTGAGCAAGATCGCGCTGGCAGGCCCCGCAGGCAATCTGGAAGCCATGCTGCATCTGCCGGATACGGAAATCGTTGCCATCGCGGTGGTAGCGCATCCTCTGCCTACCATGGGCGGCACCATGGAAAACAAGGTGGTCACCACCTTGGCCAAGACTTTTGCGGAGCTGGGCTTTGCGACACTGCGCTTCAATTTCAGAGGGGTAGGGGAGAGCGCCGGAGAATTTGACAGCGGGAACGGCGAAGTCGAAGATCTGTTGGCCGCGGTGCAGCATGCGAAAGATGCCTTCGGTCATCTGCCCGTCATACTCGCGGGTTTTTCTTTCGGCGGCTATGTCGCGGCGCGCGCATCGCACCATCTTCATCCTCTGCCGCACAAGCTGGTGTTGATCGCGCCCGCCGTCGGTCGTTTTGCGATGCCTGCCGTGGCGCACAATGCCCTGGTGATACACGGAGAACAGGATGAAGTGATCCCGCTGGCTGACGCGCTGGACTGGGCCAGGCCCCATCATCTGCCTATCGTGGTCTTTCCCGAGGCCGGGCATTTCTTTCACGGGCGTTTAAGTCAGCTCAAACAGGCGGTGCTCAATGAATTCAACGGTTGTCGTCTATGAGCGGCGTGATCAGGGCCGAAAATCTGGTCAAACGATATAACGGGCAGGCCGTAGTTGATGGCATCAGTCTAAAGATCAGGCGCGGAGAGTGCTTCGGGCTGTTAGGGCCTAACGGGGCCGGCAAAACCACCACTTTGCGTCTGCTGCTGGGGCTGATTTCGCCCGAATCGGGAACGATAGAGCTGCTGGGGCAAGCCGTGCCGGATGAAGCGAGGATAGCCAGGCTGCGCGTCGGGGTGGTGCCGCAGATGGATAATCTCGATCCCGACTTTACCGTGACGGAAAACCTGATCGTATACGGTCGCTATTTCGGCATGACGGACAGGCAGGTCGAGGTAAGATTGCCCGAGTTGCTGGAATTTGCCAATCTGACTCACAAGGCGCACGTCAAGGTGCCGACGCTTTCAGGCGGGATGAAGCGACGGCTGACGCTGGCGCGAGCGCTGGTCAACGATCCCGATGTGATTTTTCTGGATGAGCCCACCACGGGGCTGGATCCTCAGGCGCGCCACCTGATCTGGCAGCGTCTGCGCGAACTGACCGCGCGCGGCAAGACGCTGGTGCTCACCACGCATTTTATGGATGAGGCCGAGCGGCTCTGTCACCGGCTTGCGGTGATGGATAACGGACGCATCATCAGTCAGGGGACGCCAAGAGAGCTGATCGCCGACAACATCGAACCCGAAGTCGTCGAAGTGTTCGGTGAAGAAGCTGCAAAATGGGCGCAGAGTCATGCGGCAAATCACACGGAACGCTTCGAAGTCAGCGGAGAATCGGTGTTCTGCTACGTGAAAGACGCACATCCTCTGCTGGCCGAACTGCAGCAGCATCAGGATCTGCGCTATGTTCATCGTCCGGCCAATCTGGAAGATGTATTCCTCAAATTAACGGGACGGGAGATGCGCGAATGAGCATTTATTCATTTCCAGATTTGAGCCTGCGTTTTTGGCCGATCTGGCGGCGCAATTATCTGGTCTGGAAGAAGATGGCCGGCCCTTCCATACTGGGTCATCTGGCAGATCCCGTGATCTACATGCTGGGTTTGGGTTACGGTCTGGGCAATATGCTGCCCGATATCGGCGGCATGTCCTATATCGCATTTCTGTCTGCCGGAACGGTGTGTTACAGCACCATGAACAGCGCCTCCTTCGAGGCGCTTTATTCGGGATTTGCGCGCATGCACGAGCAGCGCACCTGGGAGGCGATACTCAATACGCCGGTCACGCTGGACGATATCGTGTTATCGGAAATTTTCTGGGCCGCCAGCAAAAGCCTGATGTCGGGGGTCGCAGTGCTGATGGTGATCTGGCTGCTGGGGCTGTCTCACTCACTGACCTCGCTTTGGATCATCCCGCTCTCACTGCTGGTCGGCCTCTGCTTCGCTTCGCTTGGGCTGATTGTCACGGCACTGGCACCGGGTTATGAGTTTTTTATGTATTACTTCACGCTGGTGGTCACGCCGATGACGCTGCTTTGCGGCGTTTTTTATCCTGTCGATCAGCTGCCTGCCATGCTGCAAACACTTTCTTCGGTGCTGCCGCTGACTCATGCGGTCAACTTGGCCCGCCCCTTGCTCAACGGCACTTTGCCGCTGAATCTGCTGACCGACATCGCGGTGCTGGCCGTTTATACGCTGGCAGCTTACTACATCAGCCTGGTGTTGTTCAGGAAGCGGCTTGCCCAGTGAAGAAATCACAGAGAAGCGTGTCGAGCAAGTATAATCCGGCTATCGCAAGTTAAACGGTGGTTTGTCATGTATCTCTGGATTAAGGCTTTTCATATCATCATGGTAGTTTCCTGGTTCGCCGGACTGTTTTATCTGCCGCGCATCTTCGTCAATCACGCAATGGCGAGCGACGCTGCCGATATTGCCAGACTCAAGCTGATGGAAGGGAAGTTGTATCGTTTTGTCACGCCGATCGCCTGGCTTGCCATCGTCTCGGGTCTGTGGCTGTGGCTGGGTGAAGGAGTCGGCGGTGCCTGGATGCACGCCAAGGCGCTGCTGATCGTGCTGCTTTATGCATACCATCATTACTGCGGGATACTGGTCAAACGCTTTGCGCAGGATCAGGACCATCGCAGCCATGTGTTCTATCGCTGGTTCAATGAAATCCCCGTCCTCGTCCTGACCGCAGTGGTCATCCTTGTCACCGTAAAGCCTTTTTAAACTATGCCAGAATTTTTTGCCCCCTGTCCGCGCGGCCTGGAAACAGTCCTTTATAACGATCTGGAAGCGATGGGTGCGCAGAAGGTGCGCGCAACCGAAGGCGGCGTGCATTTTAGCGGCGACTGGCCGCTTTGTTACCGCATCAATCTGGAGAGCAGGATTGCCAGTCGGATACTTTGGCGCGTCAAGGAAACTTATTATCGCACCGAGCAGGATATCTACAAGGCGGTGTTCGATTTGCAGTGGCAGCGCTGGTTCAATGTCAGCCACACGATACGCGTCAACACCACGGCGATTCGCTGCGCACTGAAAAGCCTGGAATTCATCACGCTGCTGGTCAAGGATGCGGTGTGCGACCGTTTTCGCGCCCACTGCGATGAGCGTCCCAGCGTGGATACTTTGACGCCCGATGTGCGCATCCATGTGTTCATCGAAGACGAAAAACTGATGCTGTATCTCGACACCTCGGGCGAGCCACTGTTCAAGCGCGGCGTACGTCAGCATACCAATATCGCGCCGATCAGGGAAAATCTGGCAGCAGGCATCTTGCGCCTTTCGGGATGGAAGCCCGGAACCCCGCTGCTCGATCCGATGTGCGGCAGCGGCACTTTCCTGATCGAGGCGGTGCAGATGGCGCTGAATATCCAGCCCGGTATTTCGCGCAGCTTTGCCTTCGAGAAATTGCTCAATTTCGATAAGGCCGCATGGCAGAAGATGAAGGATGCGGCGATAGCCGCGCAGTTGCCCGCAAAGCCGCTGGAAATCTACGGCAGTGACCTGTATGGCGACGCGATGAAGACCGCCTGGCGCAATTTGAGCGATGCGGGCCTTGCCGAGTGCGTGGAGCTTAATCAGGCGAACATACTGGAAATTTCAGCCCCCGCAGATCACGGTATCATGGTCGCCAATCTGCCCTATGGCGAGCGCATGGGAGAGCTCGATGAGCTGGCGGAACTGTATCCTAAGCTGGGGGATGCTTTAAAGCGCAAGTTCGGCGGCTGGACGGCCTATCTGTTCACGGCCGACAAGGCGATACTCAAATTGATGCGACTTTCACCCTCGAAGCGCACGCCGCTGTTCAACGGTGCCATCGAATGCCGCCTGCTCGAATACAAGATTGTGCAGGGCAGCAACCGGCCAAGCAAATAGTTTGCCGGTGGCAGACCGGCATCTCTTTTGTGACGCTGCCCTTCGCAATCCTGTTTCAGGTCATCTGCAGATGCTGAGTTCCGCTCATCACATCTCTGTCCGAGGTGTGGCGGCTCTCCAGTTTGATTTTCAGGCGCAGATCGTTGACCGAATCGGCATTTTTAAGCGCTTCCTCATAGCTGATGCTATTCGATTCATACAGATCGAACAGCGCCTGATCGAAAGTCTGCATACCCAGCTCTCGGGACTTGGCCATCACGCCTTTGATTGCGTGCACTTCGCCCTTGAAGATCAGATCGGAAATTAGCGGCGAATTGAGCAGGATTTCCATGGCGGCAGCGCGCCCCGATCCGTCCTTCTTGGGAATCAGGCGCTGGGAAATCAGCGCCTTGGTGTTGAGCGACAGATCCATCAGCAATTGCTCGCGCCGCTCTTCTGGGAAGAAGTTGATGATGCGATCCAGCGCCTGGTTGGCGCTATTGGCGTGCAGCGTCGCCATGCAAAGGTGTCCAGTTTCGGCGAAGGCAACTGCGTACTCCATGGTTTCCCGGTCGCGGATTTCCCCGATCAGGATGACATCGGGCGCCTGACGCAGGGTATTTTTCAGCGCGGCTTCCCATGAGGTGGTGTCCACGCCGACCTCGCGGTGGGTGATGATGCAATGACCGTGCTCATGTACATATTCCACCGGATCTTCGATGGTGATGATGTGGCCATAGCTGTTCTGGTTGCGATACCCCAGCATGGCGGCCAGCGTGGTGGATTTTCCCGAGCCGGTTGCGCCCACCAGGATCACCAGACCGCGTTTGGTCATCACGATGTCCTTGAGTACATCGGGCATGCCCATCTGATCCAGATCGGGAATCTTGGTGGTGATGGTACGCATGACCATGCCGACATGCTGTTGCTGCATGAATACATTGACGCGGAATCTACCTATGCCGTGCGGGCTGATCGCAAAATTGCATTCATGATTGGCCTCAAATTCCGCCGTCTGTCTGTCGTTCATGATGCTGCGCGCCAGTTCCCGGGTGTGCTGGTGCGACAGGGGCTGACTCGATACTGGCGTCATCTTGCCATCCACCTTGAATGCGGGCGGAAACCCTGCGGTGATGAACAGGTCGGATGCTTTTCTTGCGGCCATGCCTCTGAGCAAACTGTGTATCAGTTCGGTGGCCTGATCTCTTTCCATGTTAATACTCCAAATCTTATGCGGCTATAACGGTTTATCCGGGGAACATGTCCTTGTTCATCGCCTTGGTGCGCGCTTCGGCGGATGAGATCATGTTGCTCTTGACGAGGTTGGTCAGGCACTGATCCAGGGTCTGCATGCCCATGCCCTGACCGGTCTGTATTGCGGAATACATCTGCGGCACTTTGGCCTCACGGATCAGGTTGCGGATCGCCGGGGTGCACAGCATGATTTCATGTGCCGCCACGCGCCCCGCGCCATCCTTGGTTTTGAGCAGCGCCTGGGAGATGACCGCGCGCAGCGATTCGGACAACATCGCGCGCACCATTTCCTTTTCATCGGCGGGGAATACGTCGATGATACGGTCTATGGTCTTGGCAGCCGAGCTGGTATGCAGGGTGCCAAACACCAGATGACCGGTTTCGGCCGCCGTCATCGCAAGGCGTATGGTTTCCAGGTCGCGCATTTCGCCGACCAGGATCACGTCTGGGTCTTCGCGCAGCGCTGAGCGCAGTGCCGCATTGAAAGACAGCGTGTCGCGGCCGACTTCGCGCTGGTTGATCAGGCATTTTTTCGACTCGTGTACGAATTCGATCGGATCTTCAACCGTCAGAATATGCCCTTGTTCCTTCTCATTGACATAGTTGATCATCGCCGCCAGTGTAGTCGATTTTCCCGAGCCGGTAGGGCCGGTTACCAGCACCAGTCCGCGCGGAAAACTGGCTATGTCGGTGAAGATCTTGGGACACTTGAGATCCTCCAGCGTGAACACCTTGGATGGAATGGTACGCATGACGGCTGCCGCGCCGCGCTGCTGGATGAAGGCGTTAACGCGGAAGCGCGCCAGATTGGGAATTTCAAAGGAAAAGTCGACTTCCTTGTTCTCTTCGTAATATTTGCGCTGCCCGTCGTTCATGATGTCGTAGATCATCGCGTGAACTTCCTTGTGTTCCATCGCGGGCAGATTGATACGGCGCATGTCGCCGTGTACGCGTATCATCGGGGGCAGGCCGGAAGACAGGTGTAAGTCTGATGCCTTGTTCTTGACGCCGAAAGCGAGCAGTTCGGTGATATCCATTATAATGTTCCAGTGTGAATTAGCTGCCGGATGAGAATCGCATGGGGGATTATGACAACAATAGCGGATAACTTGCAAGCTGTACGAGCGGCCATTGCGGCAGCATCGGTGTGTGCCGGGCGCAGCAGCGATGAAGTCAGCCTGCTGGCGGTCAGCAAGACCTTTGACGATGAGGCTGTGCGCTGCGCTTTTGAGGCAGGGCAGCGGCTGTTCGCCGAGAGTTATGTGCAAGAAGCGCTGGGGAAAATTACCGCCTTATCCGCTTTGCCGATCGAATGGCATTTCATAGGGCCCGTGCAGAGCAACAAGACGCGCGCAATCGCCGAAAATTTCGCCTGGGTGCACAGCGTAGACAGGCTCAAAATTGCCGAACGGTTGTCGCTGCAGCGTCCCTGTCATCTGCCGCCGCTGCAAGTTTGCATACAAGTCAATATCAGCGGCGAAGACAGCAAAAGCGGCATCGCTCCCGAACAGGTTTGCGAGTTGGCAGGCTCGATTGCCGTCTTGCCTAATCTTAAGCTGCGCGGATTGATGGCGGTGCCCGCGCCGTCAGACGAAGTTACGGTTCAGCGCGAGGCTTTTGCGAGGTTGAGACAGATTTACCGGCAGTTAAATGATGCGGGATTTGATCTGGATACCCTGTCTATGGGCATGTCACATGATTTTGTCGCTGCAATACACGAGGGTGCGACGCAGGTTCGCATCGGCTCTGCCATTTTCGGCAACCGGATTTACAAGGAAAAATAATCTATGAATATTTGTTTTATCGGCGGCGGCAACATGGCCACGGCACTGATCGGCGGGCTGCTTGGCAAAGGTTTTCTGGCTGAAAAAATCAGCGTGGTGGAGATCAGTGCGGATAACCGAGAACGCCTGTTGTGCGATTTTGGCGTGCGCGCGGTCGAGGATCTGGCTTGCGGTGTGACGGACAGTCAGATCATCGTGCTGGCGGTTAAACCGCAACAGCTGCATGAAGTTGCACTGCAGCTGGCACCCAAGCTTAGCGGGCAGCTGCTGATTTCGATCGCGGCCGGCATACGCGCGACGGATCTAGCTCGCTGGACTGGCACTCAGAACATCGTGCGCTGCATGCCCAATACCCCATCGCTGATACAGAGCGGCATGACCGGGATGTATGCGATGCCATCGGTTAACAGCGAAGGGCGCGAACAGGCACAGAGCATACTGGCTGCGGTGGGAGATGTGCTGTGGCTGGAAGAAGAGGCCATGATAGATGCGGTGACGGCGATTTCCGGCAGCGGCCCGGCCTATGTGTTTTACATGATAGAGGCATTGCAGCGAGCCGCAATGGAGCTGGGCTTTAACGGCGATGAGGCGCGCCGCCTGAGTGTGGCGACTTTTCTGGGGGGCAGCAAACTGGCCGCCGCGAGTTCAGATGAGATCGCCGTGCTGCGCGCGCGCGTAACCTCAAAGAATGGCACCACCGAGCGAGCGCTGCTGAGTCTGGCGGCTAACGATGTGGCAGGACATATCGTGCAGGCAGCACGGGCCGCCGAGGCGCGTTCGCGCGAGCTGGGCGACGAGCTGGGGCGCGCATAATGCTCAATGAGGCGCTGCTTTTTCTGCTAGATGTGGTGCTGCAATCTTTTGCGGCAATTTTGATGTTGCGTTTTCATCTGCAGTGGCTGCGCGCGCCCATGCGCAATCCGATAGGTGAATTCGCCATGGTGTTCACCGACTTTGTCGTATTGAAACTGCGCCGCTATGTTCCTTCCGTATGGGGATTTGACAGCTCGACCTTACTGCTGGCCTGGCTGGTCGAGACACTCTATCTTTCAGGTGTGATGCTGATAGAAGGTTATGTCGGGCATTTCTTTCCTCTGGCGGGGTTGTTCTTGCTGGCAGCAGTCAAGCTGCTCAAAATCAGCCTCTATTTGCTGATGGGAGCGGTATTTGCACAGGCCATACTGTCATGGGTCAACCCGCATAGCGGGGTATCGCAGGTGCTCGATGCGGTGACACGCCGCTTTTTACAGCCCTTGCGGCGCGTGGTGCCGATGCTGGGCAGTGTGGATCTGTCGCCTATGGTGTTGCTGATTCTGTGCCAGCTGACGATGATCGTGGTAATCGGCACGCTGGAGCGCAGCGCGCTGATGCTGTTCTGATGTGGTATCGCAGCAGCGGGGAGATACTTACCCTGACGCTGCATGTGCAGCCGGGTGCCAAGCGCAGCGAGCTCTCAGGCTTACACGGCGATGCGCTGAAAATCCGTCTGGCAGCTCCCCCGGTCGATGGCAAGGCCAATGAGGCGCTGCTGAAATTTCTGGCGGGGCTGTTCGAGGTGCCGGTGCGGCAGGTTGAACTCAAACAGGGGGCTCAGTCCCGGCACAAGGTGGTCGCCATCACGGCAAGTGCCATAGATCCCGCAGGCTTGCTGGCGAATAGTTAGCGGCTGGGCACCGCTTCGGTGTTAAAATCAAAAACGAAGCTGGCCAGACAGTCGC
>CAYPIG010000029.1:0-31036 GCA_964410705.1 uncultured Gallionella sp. | reverse complement strand
CGGCGTATGTCCGGACAATGCGGTGATCAAGCTAGGACCGGGCAAGGGCTTCGAGTTCAACTACGATTACTGCAAGGGTTGCGGCATGTGTGCGACCGAATGCCCGTGCGGTGCGATCGCGATGGTGACCGAAGAGACCTGATGGGGCTGATTTCGCAGCCGCTTTTGGTGACCGCCCTGATGCTGGCGGTCTCCAACCTTTTCATGACTTTTGCGTGGTACGGTCACCTGAAAAATCTGGCCAGTTCGCCCTGGTATGTGGCCGCGCTTATCAGCTGGGGCATCGCGCTGTTCGAATACCTGATACAGGTGCCAGCCAATCGCATCGGCTACACCGAGCTTAATTTAGGTCAGCTCAAGATCATGCAGGAAGTCATCACGCTGCTGGTGTTCGTGCCGTTTGCGGTGATGTATATGAACCAGCCTTTAAAGTGGGATTACCTGTATGCCGCGCTGTGCATGATGGGCGCGGTATATTTTATTTTCAGAACGTAAACCAATGAACAAACACATCCACATCTTAGGCATCTGCGGCACTTTCATGGGCGGCATCGCGGCGATTGCCAAGCAGTCCGGCTACCGCGTCACCGGGTGCGACGCTAACGTCTATCCGCCGATGAGCACCCAGCTCGAAGCACAAGGGATAGAGCTGATCACGGGGTTTGGCGTTGAGCAGCTAGAGTTAAATGCCGATATCTATGTGATCGGCAACGTGGTCACGCGCGGCAATGCGCTGATGGAAGAGATACTAAACCGCAACCTGCCTTATGTCTCCGGCCCGCAATGGCTGTCAGAGACCTTGCTCAGAGATCGTTGGGTGCTGGGTGTGGCGGGCACGCATGGCAAAACGACCACGGCTTCGATGTTGGCCTGGGTGCTGGAGCATGCGGGATTGAAACCGGGCTTTCTGATCGGCGGCGTGCCGCAAAATTTCGACATCTCGGCGCGCATCACCGAATCGCCCTTCTTCGTGATCGAAGCGGACGAATACGATACCGCCTTCTTCGACAAACGCTCCAAGTTCGTGCACTACCATCCCAGAACCGCGATATTGAACAACCTGGAATACGACCATGCGGATATCTTCGCCGATCTTGCCGCCATCGAGACACAATTCCACCATCTGGTGCGCACCGTGCCGGGCAACGGCCTGATCGTGACCAATGGCCGCGAAGAGTCCTTGCAGCGCGTCATCAAACGCGGCTGCTGGACGCCGGTTGAGCAATTCGGCTGCGCTTCCGGCTGGAACATCGATGATGCCAATCTGGTCACGCTGAACGGCATCGCACAAGGCACACTGAACTGGGACTTGCTGGGCGAACACAACCGCATGAATGCGCTGGCCGTGCTGGCCGCTGCACGCCATGCGGGCGTTCCTGCCGCGCTGGGTCTGGAGGCGCTTGGGCTGTTCAAAAACGTCAAGCGACGCATGGAAATCAAAGGGGTGGTGAACGGCATCACCGTCTATGACGATTTTGCGCATCATCCGACCGCGATCGACACCACGGTGGCCGGATTGCGCCACAAGGTAGGAGCTGCTCGCATCCTTGCGGTGCTCGAACCCAGGTCCAACACCATGAAGCTGGGTGTGATGAAGGACGCGCTGCCCGGCAGCCTGAAAGATGCGGATCTCGTGTTCTGTTATTCGGGGAATCTGGGGTGGGACGCAAAGGGCGCCTTAGCGCCCATGGGTGAAAAGGCGGTGGTCATCGATGATCTCGATGTATTGACCTCCGCCATCGCAGCATCCGCAAAACCGGGCGATCACATCCTCGTGATGAGCAACGGCGGTTTTGGCGGCATACACGACAAACTGCTTAAAAAACTGGCCTAAGACGCACTCTTGAATGCCTGCTTTCGGGCTGGCATTTTTCAAGGCTGACGATCCGGTAACGAGACTCAGCTAATGGTCAACAGGGAGCTAACTAGCGCGGGCGAGTTTATCAACAACGTCCGCGTTTAGCGCAGTGAGCCAGCTTACGTATTCACCCGAATTACTCAAATGGATTTACAACTTCAACGCCTGTTCCGCGAAAATCATCTACATTGCGCGTAACCACTGCCAGGTCGTGAATCAGCGCAATTGCCGCAATCTGTTTATCTATCGGATGTTCAGGATGGGGCGACATTAAGCGACCCCACACTTGAGCGCACTCATCATCAAAGCTCAAAATTTTGTCGGCATAATCTGACACTACCAAATCCAGCCATTTTTCCAGCTTCTTGGTTTGCGGCAGATCACCGCGATGACGAATATTCTCTAAACCACGACGAATTTCGCCTATGGTTTGCACAGAAAGATAGAGGTCTTCGGCGGCGGCTGCCTGAAAAAATTTCTGCACCCCCGGATTTGCCTTGCTACCTTTGCGAGCCTCGCTGATGACATTGGTATCAACCAGGTACATGAACTAAGCATTCCGGAAATTAAAGTCGGCATCTTCACCTACATTGGGCATGCTGGACAAAACATCGGCCACCGTACGACGTTTCGGGCGCTGCAACACCATGCGCAAAATCTCTCGATGCTCGGCCTCCGCGCTTCTTCCGTGCGATGCGGCAAGTTGCTTTAGCGCGAGTGCTACATCTTCATCAACATTGCGAACGACTAAGTTGGTAGCCATTTCAATCTCCATGCAATCAATGATTACAATTTATCAGACGGCTGATTGCATTGCAAGCAAGATTCACCGGCAATTCGACGAACGTCTTAAGACATAGTGCCGCAGCTTTGAGCGTAGGGCTCTTGCGAGTTTCTGCCTGCACTCATGGTTGAAATGGTGTCGGACTATCGGGACTAACCGGTGGACTTGAACACTCCTGTTTCCTTAGTGGTATCAGGATTTCTTTAGAGCTTTTCTGACTCCTGCAAGGCCAGCGCCTCCAGCTGCTGGCGCGTCGCCTCGTTCAGCGCGCAGCCTCGCCACGGGATCAGGCCGGGAACGATCCGGCAATACTCGGCGTAGGAGGTAGGATGACAACGCAGTATGCGCCGCTCCTCGATGCGGCTGCCCAGCACGAAATACAGCGTCATACAGAAAGCAGATACCAGCCAGGTGTCGGTCAAGGGCTGCGCCCAGATGTAGATCAGCGAGAGAAAATACCACGGGTGTCTGACCCATTGATGCCACGGGCTGAAGGTCAGCGGCCAGCTCTCGACCTTAATTCCCAGAAAACCGGGCATCGAATAGTATTTCAGGGTAGAAATAAAGGCCAGCACGACGGCGGCATCGATGCCATACCGAACCCAGCGCAGATAGTCCGGCTCTTCCCACAACATGTGAGCCGGAATCGATGCCGATATTGCGAAGGGCAATGCGGTCATCACCACGGCGATGCAATTGAATGCCAACCTGCCGTAGCGCCCGAATACACGATTGAGCGTCCTGCCTGCAAGCAGGCTGTGAGAGACGCCGAACAGCAGCCAGCTGGCGGCCAGCAGCCAGAGATTCATGACAGGCGGCAGCTAGGCTGCCGGGTAGCGCGCCGCACAGTTCGCGCAATCAATTGAGAAACTTGCTCCAGTTGCCTATGTTGTGCACATCCCGGTAGCCGTTCTTCTTGAGCAAAAGCTTTGCCATTCCGCTTCGTGTTCCGCTTGCGCAGCAAACTACAACCGGGACTGATGCCGGAATTTCGGCCAGTCTGCCACCCAGCTCCTGCAGGGGGATGTTGATCGTGCCGGGCGCGTTCCCGCTGGCAAATTCTCCTGCCGATCTGACATCGACAAACATCGCGCCGTTTTTCCGGAGTTGCGGCAGCATGGCGACTACCCGCTTCGAGTTCCAGTGCTTGTACGAAAACCAGAGTGCCAGTGCCATAAAAGGCCAGTATTGGGTAATAAATTGCATAAAATTCATATGATTAGTCTAGTTTGCCAGAGAAAACAGTTTATTGAGGAGTATTCGCTTTTGCGCCCACATAGTCGGTGATTTTCGCGAAGGATGCCACCGATAAATTTTCGGCGCGCAATTGGGAATTGATGCCGAGTTGTTCAAATTCGGCTTCGCAGAGGAAGCTCTTCAGAGTGTTGCGCAGCGTCTTACGGCGCTGACCGAAGGCCGTGCCGACAATTTCACCGAATAATTTTTCGTTTTTAACGATGATCTGATCCGGCGGTAGCGGGATCATGCGCACGATGGCCGAATTTACCTTAGGCGCAGGACGGAAAGAGTCGGGCGGCACATCCAGCAGTTTTTCCATATAGAAACGGTATTGCAGCATCACCGACAGTCGCCCGTAAGTGGCCGTGGAGGGATCGGCCACCATGCGTTCTACGACTTCGTTTTGCAGCATGAAGTGCATATCGGTGATGCGAGGCGCATAAGCTGCGAAGTGAAACAGCAGCGGAGAGGATATGTTGTAAGGCAGGTTGCCGACTATGCGCAAGGGTGAGGGCAGTTCTGCCAGATCGAACTGCAGCGCGTCTCCGGCATGTATGGTCAGCCTGTGATGCGGTTGCGGATAATCGCTCTCAAGGCGCGCGATGATGTCGCGGTCTATTTCGACCACATGCAGATGGTCGAGCCTCTTGAGCAGCGGCCGGGTAAGCGCGCCAAGACCGGGGCCGATTTCGACCAGGTTGTCGTGCGCATCCGGGCGAATCGCGCTGATGATGTCGGCGATGATGTTTTCATCGACCAGAAAGTTTTGCCCGAATTTCTTTTTTGCCTTATGTGCGCTCATGTCCGTACCATTTGTGATGCTATCCTGATTGCCTCCAGCAGGCTGCCGGAACTGGCCTTGCCGGTGCCTGCAAGCTCCAGCGCGGTGCCGTGGTCAACCGAAGTCCGGATGATAGGCATGCCGAGCGTGATGTTGACGCCCTGCCCGAAGCTTGCGTGCTTCAATACCGGAAGCCCCTGATCGTGGTACATGGCCAGCACGCAATCGCACTGCGCCAGTTTGTCCGGGGTAAACAGGGTGTCGGCCGGCAGCGGCAGGCTGACATTGATGCCTTCGGTGCGCAGCCGTTCGAGCACCGGTATCATCACGTCGATTTCCTCGCGCCCCAGATGACCGCCCTCCCCTGCATGCGGATTCAACCCCGCTACCAGGATGCGGGGATGGCTAATGCCGAACCGTTGCCGCAAATCGCGGTGGATGATGCGTAATACGCTCTCCAGCAACGGCTGGGTAATCGCATCGGCAACCTCCCGCAGCGCCATGTGCGTGGTGGCCAGCGCCACGCGCATGCCACCTCCGGCGAGCATCATCACGACCTGCGGGGTTTGCGTGAGTTCCGCCAGAAATTCGGTATGCCCGGTGAAAGGAATGCCGGCATCGTTGATGATCCCCTTGTGTACCGGGGCGGTCACCATGCCGGAAAATTCACCCGAGATGCAGCCTTCTGTCGCGCGCTTTAAGGTGGCGAGTACATAGGCGCTGTTTGCAGCATCCAGTTTCCCCGCGACTGCGGGTGTTGTAAGCGGAACGTGAATGACAGACAGCGAGTGGCAGGGAACATGCGGGTTCCATTCGCGGATTTCAACGGGGGTGCCGAGCAGCTCTGCGCGTTCCCGCAGCAAATGCTTGTCTGCGATGACCACCAGCCCCGGATGAACTGCGGCAAGCTGCACGCAAAGATCGGGGCCTATCCCGGCCGGTTCCCCCGCCGTGATGACCAGCGGGCTCACTTGTTGTCTTCGATTCGGTATTCGACGAAGGCTCGGTCGCGCAGCTGACGCAGCCAGTCCTGATACAGCTCCTCAGACTTGAAGGTGCCGATAGACATGCGGGCCTGCTGGCGTTTCTGCTGTTCGCTGACATCGGTATTGCGCCGCTCCAGAACCTGGATCAGATGCCAGCCGAACTGGGTTTGCACCATGCCGATTTCGCCTATATTCAGTTTGTTGATCGCCGCCTCGAATTCGGGCACGGTCTGTCCCGGGGAGAGCCAGTCCAGATCCCCCCCCTGCTGGGCGCTGCCGTCCTGAGAAAAACGCTTGGCCTGATCCGCGAAAGTCGCCCCTGCGTCTATGCGCTGACGCACTTGCAATATCAGCTTTTTGGCCTCGGCTTCCGAGACGATCTCGCTGGTCTTGATCAGGATGTGACGGGCATGAGTCTGGGTGATCACCACCGGAGCGCTGCCGCCGCGCCGTTCTATCAGTTTGAGTATGTGGAAACCGCTGGGGCTGCGCAGTACGGCCGTGTGCTGGCCGGCTTTGAGCCCTTGCAGTTCGCTCATGAACAGCGGCGGAATCCGGTCGCCAGGGCGCCAGCCCAGATCGCCGCCCTTTAAGGCATCCTTGGCATCTGAAAATCCCGCAGAAACCTGGGCGAAATCCTTTCCGGCAGTCAGCTGAGCCAGCGCTTCGGCAGCGCGTTCCTTAGCCGTGCGGATCTTGTCGGCACTGGCTTGTTCCGGTACGACCACGAGGATATGTGCAAGATGGTACTCATCGTTATCCAGCCCCATCTTCGATTTGTTGGCCAGGTAGTTATCCACTTCGGTGTCGCTGATGACAAGCTTGCTGTCGACTTCGCGCTCCCGGATGCGGGTCGATACGATCTCCGCGCGTATTTCTTCGCGGAATTTTTTGATGTTTACGCCGTCCGCAGCCAGTTTGGCCATAAAGGTTGAGAGCGAGGGGAATCCGTTTTGCTGAGCGATACGCGTAATGGCCAGATCCAGCTGCGTATCGTCCACGCGCACGCCGCTTTCCTTGGCAAACTGCGCCTGCAGCATTTCGGCAATCATGCGCTCCAGTATCTGCTTTTCCAACACCTGAGGTTCAGGCAGCGGGGTGCCCTGTTTTTTCAGCTGGCTGATCACGGTGCTCATGCGCTCATCGAGTTCATGGCGGGTGATCACATCGTCGTTGACGACCGCAATGACCGCATCGATAGTCGCAACCTGGTTTTGCGGATCTATGGCTGCTATCGCCATGACAGGCAGAGCACTCAGCAGCAGAGCACTCAGTAATGCGGAAAATTTGAATTTGGACATAGTCATCTCTCAGGCTTAATTAACGCAAGACCGGGCTGACCGGATTCGCGGGTTTTTCGTTCAGTTTGGAGTAGCCGGGCACACTTTGCTTGAGCAACATCAACGGGTCTGAGCCGATTTTAATCATGTCGTTCAATTCAAGCTGCACAAATATGCCGGTGTTGTTTTGCGGACTGACGCCGTTTGGCGTTAAAACCATACCGGCGGTATAGCTGCGGGCCACGATACGCAGCATCCAGCAGCTTTGCTCATATTCGAGACCGGCCACTCCGTTTAACAGCCTGCCGTCCAGGAAAGAATAGTTCCACTGACCGACCGCATGCCAGTTGCGGGAAACAGGCCATTGTCCTGAAAGGTTGATCTGCTGCAGAGCAGGCGATGCGATCGAGTAATTTTTGCCGCCTATGGTCGTGTACGGCAGTCCCCATATGGTCGGGTAGACGACGCCGTTGACCATCGCAGTGCCGGTTGGCGTTGCTATGCCGGGAATTAAGGTACCCAGCGTGTCGCTGACAAAACGGTAACCCAGATTGAGCACTTTGCCCGATTCAGGACGGTAGCGGGCCATAACGTTGTAATGCTGAACCAGCGCCAGGGCGGGGCTGTATTGCAGTTCGCTCTCGAACGACCATGCGCCGGAAATCCGCCCGGAGGCTGCCAGCAATATATCGGACTTGTTGGTCGTGGTGGTGGGGGCGACCAGATTGACTTGCGGCGGGCTGAAACTGAAACGCTCACCGATAGTCAGCTTAAGATGCTCTACGCCGTCATCCTGGCCCAGAAAACGCGAAACGACGGCCAGCGTCATCTGATTTGCATCGCCTACGCGGTCATTGCCGATCAGGCGGTTTTCCGTGAACATCTGGGCAAAGCTGAAGGGTGCCTGTCCGGAGTCGTATACCGGCAGTTTGTCCTGATTCTTGTACGGAACATAGACATAGAAGGCGCGCGGCTCCAGCGTGTTCAGATAGCTAGCCCCGAACAGCTCGAGATTGCGTTCAAAGGAAATGCCGCTGTCCAGGCTGAACATCGGCAGGTTGCGCGAGACATCCGCCAGTGCCGTGGTATTGTTGCTGCCCATGACATACTGAGAGCTGTGCAGGGTTAGTTTAGGCGTGATGTAGTAGGCCGAACTTCTGATCAGAGGATAACTGACGCTGGGAATCACTACTACGCGCTGACCGTTCAAGGCGGTGGGGTGATTGAAACTCACATATTCAGCGGATACGGTCGCATGGGCTCCTGCATAGTTTTGCGATGCATTGAGGGTTAGCTGAGGCAGTCTGGCATAGGGAACGCCTATTGGCGACAGAGGATCCTGCAAGGTCTGAAAACGCTGCAACCGGGCTGAACTGTTCCACCAACCTGCGCCGTAACTTAAGGCGATGTCCTGCAACAGGTTGACCTGAGTGGCGACATTGACCACATCGGCCAGATCCCGGTAATAGGCGTTGTCTGAGACTCGGTTGTAGTTGACGCTGCCGTTAAAGCCTCCGCCCAGTGCCTGACCGTGTTTCAATCCGAAGCGGGCGCGATTGGTTTGTGTCAGGGGATCGTTCGGCAGGACATCTGCGCGTATCTCGCCCGCGTAACGGAAACCCAGATAGCGAAACTCGTTGTTGAACAGCACGCCGCGCTTTTGCATCATGCGAGGTGAGAAGGTCGCATCGTAGTTGGGTGCAATGTTCCAGTAATAGGGAACGGTCAGCTCGGTGCCGCCTTTGTTCGATCCGCCCATGGTGGGAGCAAGAAAACCGGATTTTCGCCCGTGTCCGAGCGGGAAATCCATCCACGGGGAATACAGGATGGGCACATCCATGAATTCAATCACGGCATTGCGTCCCGAACCCACCATCTCATCCCGGTCTATTTCCAGACTGGACATCTTCACAAACCAGTCCGGATCATTCGCCGTGCAGGTGGTGTATGTCGCGTTATCCAGGGTGTAATGCTGCTTGTCCTGAATGTGCAGCATATCTGCCGCGCCGCGCCCGTCGTTTTCCTTGAGAAAGAATAACGGCTGCTCCATAAATCCGGCGTAAGTATCCAGATTGAGCTTCATGTAAGGGCCGCTCATCAGGGTGTCGGGCTGTTCCAGCACAACCGAGCCGCGCCCTTCGGTGTCGCTGGTTTCCTGATCGTAAATCAGATGATCCGCGCTGACTTTCTGATCGAGTTTAAGCAGCACGGCATTGCCCTTCGCTTCGACCAGATTTTTCTGCTCGCCGGTCAGTTCATCGGCTTCGACGAATACGGGCTCATCTCCGGATGTTGCGGGCTTAAGTTGCGCGCGCGACTCCTCCGCCACGACCGAATGGGCGAAAACACACAGCAAAGTGAACACAACAGGCTTGAGACTAAACCGCATAATATTGGTAAGGTGGTAAACTTTTGCAAGTTTACCATTAAGACCCGTAAAAAAGCCTATGCAACGTATACAACAACTGACCCGCTGGCTGCAAAACCAGTTTCCCGACGATGAGTTCAACCTGGCGCCCGCCTCGTCGGACGCGAGTTTTCGCCGTTATTTCAGGGCAAGCTTTGCCGACCGCACGCTGATCGTGATGGATGCCCCCCCGGAACACGAAGACTGCCGCCCATTTTTACATGTGGCGCAGTTATTTGAAGCGGCGGGCACCCATGTGCCCCACGTGTATGCTCAGGATCTCGAACAGGGGTTTTTGCTGCTCTCGGATCTTGGCAGCACCACCTATCTTCAGGCGCTCAATCAGGAGAATGCTCGCAGCCTGTATTCCGCGGCGAGCGATGCGCTGATTGCCATTCAACTCGCCTCAAAAGCAGAGGAATTGCCGCCCTATGACGAGGCGTTGCTGCGCCGCGAACTGGAGCTGTTTCCCCAGTGGTATATCGCAAGGCATCTGAATGTCACCTTGACGCCGCTGCAGAGCGAGAAGCTGGCGACCGTGTTTGACCGCATCATCGCGAATAATCTGGCGCAGCCGCGCGTATATGTACACCGGGATTATCATTCCCGAAATCTGATGGTCAGCTCTCCCAATCCGGGGGTCATCGATTTTCAGGATGCGGTCTATGGACCCATCACCTACGATCTGGCTTCCTTGTTCAAGGATGCGTATATCGAGTGGGATGAAGAGCAGGTCATCGATCATCTGATCGGCTATTGGCAGAAGGCGCGCAAGGCGGGGCTGCCGGTGCACGACGACTTCGGTCGGTTTTACTGGGATTACGAGTGGATGGGCGTGCAGCGCCACATCAAGGTGCTGGGCATATTTGCGCGTCTGTGTCACCGCGACGGCAAGGATGCCTACCTGAAGGATATGCCGCTGGTGATGAAGTATCTGCGGGCGGCCGCGGCGCGTTATGTGGATCTTAAGCCTCTGCTCAATCTGCTCAATGAACTGGAGCCGCCCGAGCAGGCCCCGACCGGATACGGTTTCTGAAGGGGGCGGCAATATGAAAGCGATGATACTTGCGGCCGGACGGGGTGAGCGCATGCGCCCGCTGACCGACCACACCCCTAAACCTTTGCTGGAGGCAGGCGGCAAGGCGCTGATCGTCTGGCATATCGAAAAGCTGGTAGCGGCGGGGATTACGGAACTGGTGATCAATCACGCCCATCTGGGCGCCAAAATAGAACAGGCGCTGGGCGATGGCAGCAGCTTAGGCGCAAGCATAAAATATTCGCCCGAGCCTTGCGCGCTGGAAACGGCCGGAGGGATCGCCCATGCCTTGCAATGGCTGGGCGATGCACCCTTTGCCGTGATTAACGGCGACATCCACAGCGATTATGATTATTCCAGGCTTGCGGCTCTGGCGGAAAAATGGGCGGGCGATATGGCTCATCTGGTGCTGGTGGACAATCCTGCGCACCATGCGAAGGGGGATTTTTGCCTGACAGGAAATCGCATTACATCGTTTCATACGCCCGCATCCTGCAGCCTGAATGACGATACGTTTTTGACCTTCAGCGGCATCGGCCTGTATCACCCGGCGATGTTTGCCCATTTAACGGCCGGGAGCATCGCACCGCTGGCACCCTTGCTGCGCGAGCAGATCACACGGGGTGCGGTCGGTGGCGAACACCATACGGGAATGTGGGTGGATGTAGGCACGCCTCAGCGTTTACAGGAGCTCGATACGAAGTTGCGGACGGCTCACCATGTTTGATTTTAAGCTCTACGCGCAAAGGCGCAGCCGCTTGCTCGCGAAAATACAGCACGGCGTCTGCGTCCTTCCCAATGCACCCGAGCAGCGGCGCAACGCCGATGCCGATTTCCCCTACCGTTTTGACAGCAACTTTTATTATCTGAGCGGATTTGCCGAGCCGGAATCGGTGCTGGTGTTGATCGCCGGACGGGATGGCGATACACGCTCGATACTGTTTTGCCGCGAAAAGGATATCGAACGGGAAATCTGGCACGGTTACCGTTCGGGGCCCGATGCCGCGCAGGAAAAATTCGGCTTCGATGAGGCTTATTCCATCGCCAAGCTGGACGAAAAGCTGATCGAGCTGATGGGCAACCAGCCTGCGCTTTATTATCCGCTGGGTGCGGATACGGCATGGGATATGCGCATGCAAAAATTGCGCAGTGCGGTTCAGGAAAAGACGCGCAGCGGCATACGCGCGCCCGATGTGATGTCCGATATACGCACGCCTCTTAATGAAATGCGACTGTTCAAGGACTCGCATGAACTCGATGTCATGCGCCGGGCGGCAGCGATCTCCGCCGCCGCCCATGTGCGGGCGATGCAATACACTCGCGCCAGCCAGTTCGAGTATCAGGTCGAAGCCGAACTGTTGCACGAATTTTGTCGCAACGGAGCGCGAGATCCGGCTTATACCTCTATCGTGGCGGGCGGCGCGAACGCCTGTGTGCTGCACTACATCGAAAACAGCGCTAAACTTCACGACGGCGATTTGCTGCTGATCGATGCCGGTTGCGAACTGGACGGTTACGCCTCCGACATCACGCGCACTTATCCTGTGAATGGTAAGTTCAGCACCGTACAGAAGGACCTGTATGAAATGGTGCTGGAGGCACAGGCCGCCGCCATCAAGGCGGCACAGCCGGGCCTCAGCTGGGAAGCGCCGCACCAGGCTGCATTGCGGGTGCTTGCCCGGGGTTTCATCGATTTTAAGCTGTGTCGCGGCACGGTGGATGAAGTGATCGAGAGCGGGAGTTACAAGAAGTACTACATGCACCGCACCGGGCACTGGCTGGGAATGGACGTGCACGATGTCGGCGATTACAAGATCAACGACCAGTGGCGCAATCTGGAGCCGGGCATGGTGCTGACCGTAGAGCCCGGCTGTTATATCCGCCCCGCCGATGAGGTGCCTATCGCCTTGTGGAATATCGGTATCCGCATCGAGGATGATGTGGTGATCACCGGGCAGGGGAATGAAGTGCTGACTGACGCTGCGCCCAAGACGGTGACGGCCATTGAGGAGTTAATGAGATCATGAACTGCGATATCGCCATCATAGGCGGCGGGCCGGTAGGCTGCGCGCTGGCTCTGGCCCTGCTGGGCAGCAAGCTGAAGGTATGCGTGCTCGAATCCCGGCCCGTCAACACCCCGAGTACGGATGCGCGCGCCCTCGCCCTGTCCTACGGCAGCCGCTTGCTGCTGGAACGCCTGGGCGTGTGGGGTACTTTGCAGCAGGTGACGGGCATTTCCCGCATACACATTTCGCAAAAGCAGAGTTTTGGTCGCGCCATGCTGACGGCAAAGGAAATGAAGGTGCCCGAGCTGGGTTACGTGCTGCCCTATTCCACCTTGCAGGATGCGCTGTCCGCAGCGCTGCAGGATGTGATATACGGCGCGTCTGTCACGGATATTACGGGGGAGAGTGAACATGCGGTCATAGAGTATCGGCAGGACGGTGTGTTGCATCGCCTGGAGGCGAATCTGGCGGTGGTTGCCGATGGCGGACGTCTGCTGGCGGAGCGTTATCCGCCAAAGATGCACGATTACGGGCAAAGCGCGCTGATCTGCCATGTGACTTGTTCGGATCCGAAAACCGGCACCGCCTTTGAACGCTTCACCTCGCAAGGACCGATCGCCTTACTGCCCTACAAGGAGGGATACGAAATCGTCTGGACCGGATCTCATATTCGGGTGCAGGAAATGATGGGTTGGGACGAGGCCAGGTTTTTGCAGGAGTTGCACCAGCATTTTGGCGACCGGGTGGGCGAATTTATCAGCGCCGGAGCGCGCAGTTGTTATCCGCTGGGTCTGAAAAGGGCTACGGCGCAATCGCCTATGCCGCACACGGTGCTGATCGGCAATGCCGCCCAAACCATGCACCCGGTGGCGGGACAAGGTTTCAACCTGGGGTTGCGCGATGCGTGGGATCTGGCTCAGGAGATTCATGATGCAAAAGAGCCAGGCTCGGCAGCCATGCTGGAGGCCTATTGCAGCCGACGCCGTTTTGACCGGGAAGCGGGGATAAGTTTCACCGATGGTCTGGTGAGGCTGTTTTCCAACGATGTTCCGGCTCTGTCCGGTATCCGTTCGGCATCGTTATCCGCGCTCGACTGCCTTCCCCTCGCCAAACGTTTTGTCGCCAGGCGCATGATGTTCGGTGCAAACGGTTAGCCCTTTTAGCGCGACTTGGGCAGGGACGCCAGTTTTGCGTTGGAATTGAGCAGGGTAATTTCATCGCTCAGGATGTTTGCCGCTTCGTGAAGCAAGACATCCCTGGCGTTTTTTCTGGCTTTTTCCATGGCTAGATCAGCATCCAGGTTGCGCTCATTGGACTGCAGCCCGTCATCCTGAAGCGCTGCATTGCCGAATCCCTGATCTTTCTCGCGCAATTTTATTCTGGCTTCCTGCAATGCGCGTTCGCGCCGTCTCTCAGTTTCATTGAGGGAGATCTGGTTTTTCTGACGCCGTAAGTTAAGTTCATTGATGTCTTCCTGCAGATACTGGAAGTCTTTATCGGCTTGTACCCGCCGGTTGTGCCTTGCTATCAGTTTGGGCAGGATACCGTTTAGATCGGCATACCGGGTGTAGCTGGCCGGTTTGATCTGCGTCCAGGGCAGGGCATTTTCATAGCTGGATTCGCCGAATTCCTCTTCGTTGGTCATGCTGGGCAACCTGATGTCGGGGGTCACGCCGTGCAGCTGGGTGGTGCCGCCGTTGATCCGGAAAAACTGCGCTACGGTCATCTTGAGTTCGCCGTATTTGGGTTTGGAATTTTTTACCAGATTGTCCAGATTGACTACGGACTGCACCGTGCCCTTGCCAAAACTGGTTTCGCCGATGACTATCCCTCGGCCATAGTCCTGTATTGCCGCCGCGAAAATTTCGGAAGCCGAAGCCGAACCCCGGTTGATCAGTACGCCCATAGGCCCGCTCCAGCCGAGTCCGGCATGAGTGTCGCTGGCGACTTTAATTTCACCCTTTGAATTTCGCTCCTGCACCACCGGCCCTTTGTCGATGAACAGCCCGGTCAGTTCTATGGCCTCGTCCAGCGATCCTCCGCCGTTGTTGCGCAAATCGATCAGCACGCTGTCGACCTTGTCTCGCTTGAATTCGCCCAGCAGGCGGGACACATCCCGGGTTGCGCTCTTGTAGTCCTTGTCTCCGCTCTGGCGTGCCGCGAAATCCAGGTAGAAGCCCGGCAGGGTGATGACGCCGATGTGGCGCGTGATGCCGCCGTCCTTGACTTCGATGATGGATTTTTTGGCGGCCTGTTTGTCCAGGCTGATTTTCTTGCGCACCAGCGAGATAAGCTTGTGTTCGCCGTCGAGGCTGGCCTCGGCCGGCAAGATGTCCAGACGTACGGTGGTATCCTCGGCGCCGCGTATCAGGGCAACGGTATCATCGAGCCGCTGGCCGAGCACCTCGATGACCGGCGCATTTTCTCCCTGCCCTACCCCTACGATGCGATCTCCGACTTTCAGTTTTCCAGACAGCGCGGCAGGTCCGCCCGCAATCAGCTCCCTGATCGTGGTGTATTCATCCTTGTCCTGAAGTACTGCGCCTATGCCGACGATGGACAGTCTCATCGAAACATCGAAGTCGTCTGCCGCCCGCATCCCGAAGTAATCGGTATGCGGATCGATCGCCATCGCATAGGCGCTCATGAAATACTGAAATACATCTTCGCTTTTCACCTTGGAAAGTCCGCCCATCGAGCTTTCATAGCGTTTGTTCAGCGTCTCGATGATGTTTTTGTCGTCTTTCCCTGCCAGCTTGAGGCGCAGCCAGTCGTTTTTAACGCGGCGGCGCCACAGATCATTCAGCTCTTCGGTGGATTTGGACCATGCGGCGTTTTTACGTGTGTACTGGTAGTATTCCTTTTTGTCGAAATTAAATCCTTTCGACAGCAAGGAGCGGGCGTAGTTGATGCGCTCACCGATGCGCTGCTGGGACAGGTTGAAGATGGCGAACGGCAGGCGCAGATCCTGTTTGAGTATCGCATCATCCAGTCTGACTCTGGCTTCGCTCAGCATATCTACGTCGGATTGCAGCAGAAAAATCTTTTCGCTGTCGAGAATTTTGAGGTAGTTGTCGAATATTTTTACCGAGGTCGTATTGTCGAGCGGAATGCGTTTGTAGTGGTGGCGTGTCAGCACTTCGGCGGACAGCAGTGCGGCCTGAGACTGTTGCGGCAACGGGGAGAGATCGGCGATTGCCTGTGCAGTATTGAACGCCAGCAGCAGGGCGATCCAGAATAAATTTTTTTTCATTTGTCTTCCCGGTAAACGTCGCAGAGATTATAGCTTTCAAACCGTACCCGCTACCGTTTTTGATGCGGGCCGCGGTTATAGACATTCCCCGACGCCAGGAGTTCAGGAGATCAGCTGCTCGACTGACTGGCAGGCTAGTCCGAAACAGTCGGCGACGGCACGGCAGGTAATCTGGCCTGCAGCCATGTTGAGTCCTGAACGCAGTGCGGCGTCTTCTTGCAATGCGCGTCTCCAGCCTTTATCCGCCAGTTGCTGCAGAAAAGGGAGGGTGGCATTGGTCAGGGCGAGCGTGGAGGTGCGCGGCACGCCGCCTGGCATATTGGCTACACCGTAATGCAGGATGCCGTCGACGAGATACACCGGATCTTCGTGGGTGGTCGGACGGATGGTCTCTATGCATCCGCCCTGATCGACCGCCACATCGACGATCACCGCCCCTTTTTGCATCAGGCGCAGATCTTCGCGGCGGATCAGTCTGGGTGCGGCAGCTCCTGCGATCAGCACCGCGCCGATCACAAGATCCGCAGAGGCGATCTGTTGCAGCAGGTTGTGGCGGCTGGAGTACAGCGTCTGTACCGGCAGCGTCTCGGACAGGTGACGCAAGCGGGGTAAGGACACATCCAGCAGCGTGACGCGGGCGCCCAGCCCCAGCGCCATGCGGGCGGCATTGCTGCCCACCGTGCCGCCGCCCAGGATGACCACATGCGCGGGTGCGACGCCGGGCACGCCGCCCAGCAGCACGCCTCTGCCGCCATACAGTTTTTCCAGATATTTTGCGCCTTCCTGCACCGCCATGCGCCCTGCCACCTCCGACATCGGGGTGAGCAAAGGCAGTTCGCCGCCCAGTAGCATGACCGTCTCGTAGGCGATGCAGATGGCACCTGATTCGATATGAGCCTGAGTCAGTTCAAGGCTGGCTGCGAAATGAAAATAGGTGAACACGATTTGCCCGGGCCGCAAGTGTTGCCATTCGCTGCGGACCGGTTCCTTGACCTTGACGACTAGATCGGCGGACCATATGTCGCATGGGTCGTCCTCGATCTGCGCACCGGCCGCCAGATATTCCTCGTCGCTAAAGCCGCTGCCCGATCCGGCCCCGCTTTGCACGCAGACCTGGTGACCCGCCGCCACCAGCGAGGCCGCACCCGAGGGCAGCAGGGCTACCCGGCATTCGTTCGCTTTGATCTCCTTTGGAACACCGATTTTCATCTAAATCTCCCGTGCAATAAATTCACCTGTCAGGGCTTTGAGCGACTTGGCGCGTCTATGGTGTATGATATTTCCGTTGTGCCGATGGTGTATACACCCATCGGCCTTAATTATCTTATCCGGAGCGCCTGATTTGGCAGTAATCAGCAATATTTCAGACAAGTGGGTTCTGGTCATCGACGACATGGAAGGCATGCGCTCCCAGTTGCGCATGTCCTTGTCCAGTTCCGGTTTCGCCAAGCTGCATGTGGTTTCCAGCATCAAGGAGGCGCTGGAGCGTCTGGCTCAGAACAATTACGATGTGATCCTTTGCGATTATTCGCTAGGAGATGGCACCGACGGTCAGCAGTTTCTCGAATATCTGCGCACCGGCGATCTGATCCATCGCAACACCATCTTTATCATGATCACCGCCGAGCAGTCCTATGCCAAGGTGGTTGCCGCTTCCGAATGTGCGCCTGACGATTATCTGCTCAAACCCTTCACCTCGGCTCAGTTCAATGCGCGTCTGGAAAAGCTGCTTGAGAGGCAGGCTTATTTCCGTGCGATCGATCAGGCGGCTGACAAGAAAAACTGGCCGAAAATGGTCGAGGAGTGCGACAAGCTGCTGGCGGCCAAGGATAAATATTATTTCGATCTGTGCAAGATCAAGGGCGCAGCCCTGGTCCGGGACAACCGGGTGCAGCAGGCGGCGGATTTATATGCGGAAATCATCGCGCTGCGTCCTTTGGGCTGGGCCAGGCTGGGTCTGGCGCGTGCGCTGGCGCAACTGGACAGGAAAGTCGAGGCTATCACCCTGTTGCGTGAAATTCTGGCAGAAATGCCGCAGTTCATGGCGGCCTATGATTTTCTGGGCAAGCTGATGGCACAGACCGGCGACAAAAAAGGTGCGCTGGACGTGTTGCAGCAGGCAAGGCAGATTGCGCCCGGCACCATGAGCCGCATACGCGAATTGAGCACGCTGGCGGTGAGCACCGGGCAACCGGAGATTGCCGAGAAGGTGATGCGAGAGACGCTGATCCGGCATAAATACTCCCCGGTGCGTCAGGCCAACGATTATGTGGTCCTGTCAAAGGCGCTGACCGATCAGGGCAAGACGGCGGATGCGCTGAGCGTGGTGCAGGAGGCGAAGAAAAGTTTTAGCGACAGTCACAGCAACGTGGTGCTTTCAGTCAGCGAGAGCTCGGCTCATCTGGCAGCAGGCAACGAAGAACTGGCCCATGCTGCGCTGGATAAAGCCATGGCCAGCGGCGAGATGACCAGTTATTCTGCGGATGCGTTAGTTGCGCTGGCCGATGCCTGTTTTAGTCTGGGCAAGGAAGAGGATGCCACCCGCTTGTTGCAGCATGCGGTGCAGAGCCATCACGAAAATGAAGAGATCAAGGGCCGGGTTCATGCCGTGATGGTTGCCGCCGGCAAGGACGCCACCGAGGCGAGTGCGCTGATAGAGGCGATTGCCGCCGAGGTGATCAAACTGAACAATGAAGGCGTGCGCCGTGCTCAGGCGGGTCAGCTGGCCGAGGCGATAGAATTGCTGAGCGAAGCGGCGACTCGCCTGCCGAATAATCTGCAGATACTGGGCAATGCCGCTTTGGTGATCGCGCTGGACCTGGTGCGCAACGGAAAAGATCCGGTAAAGCTCTCTCAGTGCCTGAAGTATCGCGAGTCGCTGCTGAAAAAATCCCCCAATCATGCCAAGCTTGCGCAAATAGACGGCATGCTAAAACAGCTGCGATAGGAAAGAATTATGAACGACTTGTATGCTGCGGTGATGCACGATGTGAAAAACCAACTCGCCGAACTGACCTTGCGCCTGAAAAAGCGGGGGGATGCCAAGGCGGAAATGGAAATCGCGATGAGCGCTACGCGTCGTTTGACCGAGTTGCTGTTGCTGAGCCGTGAAGACAGTCTCTGGGTTAATCCCGATGCGGTCAATCCGGCAGATTTTCTGGAGCTGCTCGCCGCAGAATATGCCGAACTGTTCCCGGACATAGCGATCAACATCGATGTTTTTGCTGCGCCTGCCTGTGTCTTTTTCGATGAAACGCTAGTGCGCATGGCCCTGGCCAATGCCTTGCACAATGCCTGCCGTTTTGCCAATAGCGAGGTCAGGCTTGCAGCTCGTCAACAGGACAACATGCTGGTTCTGGAAGTTTCTGATGACGGGGCGGGTTTTCCGGAAAACCAGCTGGGTTCAGATTTCTCGTTGCCGTCCGCGGTGAGCGGCACCGGAACCGGCCTTGGGCTTTATCTGGCGAAAAAAATCGCCGAGCTGCACAAGCTCGGCGATCGCTGCGGTTACATCCAGTTGAGCAATGAAGAATCAGGCGCGAAATTCCGCCTGATACTGCCCTAACCCGCCTTTGCGGCCTTCGGTTTTGTCGCTTTGGGTTTCTCCGCTGTTTTTGCAGCGGCCTTTGGTTTTGCGGCAGCTTTTGGTTTTGCGGCAGCTTTGGGCTTCGCCGCCGCAGCTTTGCTTTCCGCCTTTGGCTTGGCCGCGGCTTTAGGCTTTGCCGTCGCCCCTTTTCGGGTGGACTTTGTATCTCCCTTGGCGGCTTTAGCCGCGATCAGCTCCAGAGCCTGTTCCAGCGTGATTTCGTCGGCCGAGACATCCTTGGGCAGGGTCGCATTGATCTTGCCATGCCGCGCATAAGGGCCATAGCGACCGCTGCAGATCTCGACGGTGGTCTTGTCGACCGGATGGTCGCCCAGCGTGCGCAGCACGGTATTGCCGTCACGGGCCTGAGCGAGCAGCTCAACCGCGCGCTCCAGCGTGACATCAAAAATGCTGTCGGTGCGCGGTATGGATTTAAATTTTCCGTCATGGCCTATGTAAGGGCCGAAGCGGCCGATATTGACGATGACCTTCTTGTTGGTCTCAGGATGAAGCCCCAGGTCCTTCGGCAGTGAAAGCAGTTTTAATGCGGCGGTTAAATCTGCTTGATCGAGCGGCATTTCCTTGGGCCAGGAGACGCGTTTGGGCTTGGCCTTTTCCCCTTCGATCACTTCGCCCAGCTGCACGTAGTGGCCGTAAGGGCCGCGCAGCAGCAGTACCGTCTGCGCCGTTTCGGGGTGGATGCCCAGTTCTACGCGCACCTCTTCCTGCGTCTCGCCGCCTACGCTGCGTTTGTATTTGCATTCAGGGTAGTTGGTGCAGCTGATGAAGCTGCCGTAGCGGCTGAGCTTCTTGGCCAGCGGTTTTCCGCATTCGGGACAGACCTCGTCCAGCAGTTCCTGCGGGCGCTCGATGTCCTTCTTCTGGCTGATCAGGTCTGAAAAACCCTTCCAGAACTCATCCAGTACGCCTATCCAGTCGCGCTTGCCTTCGGAAATCTCATCCAGCTCGTCTTCCAGAGACGCGGTGAAGTTGTAATCGACATATCGCGTGAAGTGATCGGTCAAAAAACGGGTGACGACGCGCCCCACATCGGTAGGCATGAAGCGCTTTTTGTCGAGAACCGCGTATTCGCGCGTCTGCAGCGTGGAGATGATGGTGGCATAGGTGGAAGGCCGACCGATGCCGTATTCTTCCAGCGACTTGACTAGGCTAGCTTCGGTGAAACGCGGTGGCGGCTGAGTGTAGTGCTGCTCGCCGAATAATTTATCCACCGGCAGGATGTCGCCTTCAGTCAGCGGTGGCAGACGGCTGCCCTGCTCTTCTTCCGCGTCGTCCACGTCTTCCATGTACACGCTGATAAAGCCCGGGAAAACCAGTACCTGACCGTTTGCGCGGAACAGGGTGTCATCTCCGCCCAGACGGATGTCTGCGCTGACGGTGTCATAGCGCGCTGCCGTCATCTGGCAGGCCAAGGTGCGCTTCCAGATCATCTCATACAGGCGCGCCTGATCGACGGTCAGTCGATCGCGCAGACTGTCGGGGGTGCGCATGATGGAAGTCGGGCGTATCGCTTCGTGCGATTCCTGAGCATTCTTGGTCTTGCTCTTGTATATCGGAGAGCTGGCAGGCAGATATTCTGAAGAATAATGGTCGCTGATGTAGCCGCGAATTTCCGCAACGGCCTCGTTGGCCAGAGATACCGAATCGGTACGCATGTAGGAAATCAGACCTACCGTTTGACCGCCGACATCTACGCCTTCATAAAGCGATTGCGCGGTGCGCATGGTGCGTTCGGCCGACATGCCGAGCTTGCGGACCGCTTCCTGTTGCAGCGTCGAGGTGGTGAAAGGCGCCGCGGCATAGCGCTGCTTGGCCTTTTTCTCGACTCTGACCACTTTGGGCGGCAATTTCGCAGCGCTTAGTTTTGCGTAAATGGCATCGTATTCGGCCTGACTGCCGATGGAGAGCTGTTCCAGTTTTTTGCCCTGATACTGAACCAGGCGGGCGGAAAACGGCTGGAAATCCTTATGGGTTTCCAGATGTACGCTCCAGTATTCCTGGCTCTTGAACGCCTCGATCTGCAACTCGCGCTCGACGATCAGACGCAATGCGGGGCTTTGCACGCGCCCGGCTGACAGACCGGGACGGATCTTGCGCCACAGCAGCGGGGAGAGGTTAAATCCCACCAGATAGTCCAGCGCGCGTCTTGCCTGTTGTGCATTGACCAGCGGCATCGCGATTTCGCGCGGATGAGCCACGGCTTCCCTTACGGCCGACTGGGTGATTTCGTAAAAAACCACGCGCTTCATGCTCTTGCCCTTGAAGCCTCTCTTGGTCTTGAGCAGTTCGGCGATGTGCCAGGCAATGGCTTCCCCTTCGCGGTCCGGATCGGGTGCGAGCAGGATGTTCTGAACGCCGGCAGCCGCTTTGGCTATGGCATCCATGTGACGGCTGTTGCGCGCTATGGTCTCGTAGTTCATCGCGAAACCGTTTTCGGTATCGACCGCACCGCTCTTGGGGACGAGATCCCGTACATGCCCGTAGGAAGCGAGCACTTCGAAATCGTCGCCCAGATATTTTTTGAGCGTTTTGGCCTTGGCCGGTGATTCGACGATGAGTAGATGGGTTGCCATGCGCGTTTAATGTAATTGAGTGGAGGTAATCGGGACGAGCAGCTCTTCGATCAGCAGCGGATTGAGATCGTGGTGGCGATCCCATAGCACGATCAGCATGATGAGTTTGAGTTTGTCTAGTCCCAGGTTTTTCTGTTGTAGTGCCAGCGCGCGGTCTATGATGATCTCGCGCTCGGTGATGGAAATCATCTTTTGCTGTTCGGCAAACAGGATGAATTGGCGCGCCTCAACCCCGATGCGATCGGTTTCGAAATCGGCAAAAAAACGCATCCCGCTGTGTTCCATCACGGCAGGATAACTGTCAGGCTGACGCAGTGCCGACAACCAGGTCAAAGCCTCGTCTATGTCCTCGCCTTCAAAGCCGGCGGCGGAAAGTTTGCGCGACAGCTTGTCCGATTCCGGGTAGCTGCCCGCATCGATATAGCTTTCAAACAAATAGATCAGAATTTCAAACATGATTTTAGCGTCGATTAATGGGTGCGCTGGAACAAACCGCCGGGAAGCACGGCGATGCGTCCTTCCAGTTCCAGCGTTAATAGCATGGCGGATAGCTGGCTAACCGTCAAGCCGCTGCGCAAACAAAGCGCATCCATGCTGACCGGATCGAAGCCGATTAGTTCAAGCAGGCCGCCGTCACTCTCATCCGGAGAAACTGGCGCGGCAAGGGGAAAATCGGGAAGTTCTTCTATGATGTCCTGTGCTGTCTCGACCAGTTTGGCCCCCTGCTTGATCAGCTTGTGGCACCCTTTGCTCTGCGGCGAATGGATAGAGCCCGGAATGGCAAATACTTCCCGGTCCTGCTCCATGGCCAGACGTGCGGTGATCAATGAACCGCTTAGCAGTGAGGCTTCCGCGACCAGACAGCCTGTGCTCATGCCGCTGATCAGGCGGTTGCGGCGCGGGAAATTGGCGGCAAAAGGCGGGGTGCCCAGTGCAAACTCAGAAATCAGCGCGCCTTGGCAGGCCAGCTGATGCGCCAGATCCCGGTTGGCAGCGGGATATACCTTGTCCAGCCCGGTACCTGCCACGGCGATGCTGCTGCCACGGCCCAGCAATGCGCCTTTATGGGCGGCGGCATCGATGCCGTGAGCCATGCCGCTGATGATGCAATACCCGGCGTCGCTCAGCGCATGGGCGAACTGTTCCGAATTAACCATGCCCTGCGGTGTGGCATGACGGCTGCCGACGATCGCAAAGGCGGTCCTGTTCAGCAGATCCAGCCTTCCCTTGACGTAGAGCAGCAGCGGGGGATCGGGGATGTTGAGCAGAGCCTGCGGGTAGTCTTTATCGGCCAGGGTGACGATGTGATTCTGGCCGTCTTCCAGCCAGGCAAGCGCGGGGGCGAGTTGCTCATCGCTCACGCCAGCAATAATTGCACCGGATAAACCGGGTTTAACGATGGATTTTAGTCTGCCCGGGGAAGCGTTCAATACGGCTTCTGGAGAGCCGAATTCCCTGAGCAGGTGGCGGATCGATTCACCTCCTAACCCTCGTATCAGGCTGAGCGTCAGCCATGCTCTGATCGAGGGTTGCTCGGGCATATTATGGCGTCTGGGCGCGATCCAGAACTTGTGCCGGCAAGGTGGTCTGCATCACCAGCGCGTAGGAGACTTTGTCGAAGACGCGGAATACGAAAATCAGACCGTAGCGCTCGTCCGGCAAGGCCATATCCCGTCCGTCCTGTTTGACGATGCGACCCTTGTTCGACAAGGCCAGCACATGGCCTGTCTGAAGTCCGTCACGGCTGCCCTTATTCAAAGTGATGACGGTATTTTGCCCTGCCTGGGTTACGCCGCCGTAAATGGAGATGATCTGCGCGCTGATCTGGCTATCCGGTGCGCGCGGAAGATAGTTGGGTGTTGTAATTGCTGCCGGTTTTACCAGTCGATCGCCCAAATTGATTTCCTGTTTTGCATCTTTGATCACTGCAGCGCTGATGTCGCCGAATTTCCTGACCTCGAGGTTGCCCAGATAGATCGCCTCATGTCCCAGGATTTCTCGGGTTTGCGGATCGATAAAGGCTTTGCCGGGGCGATAGATCTGCCAGTTGTTTCCTTCGCTCTCTTTCAAGCCTTTCGCATAAACGACATCGCCGGTCGCGGCAATCACGCGCTCTTCGAGAAACCCTACCAGTGTCGGTGATCCTGCCAGCAAATCCTCCCCTATCACCAGCGGCTGGCTCAAAAACGGCTCTATGACCCGGGAAGGGATGCTGGGGATAGACGTTTGCACGCTTTCTTCCGCGCGTATCTGCGGCGAGAGTTTGACGATTTCGCTGGTGTTCCCGTTCCTCTGCATGCTCAGGGTGCCGTTGGCGCGGTCCAGAAAGATGGTCGCTCCGGGATAGATCCAGTGAGGATCCTTGATGGCTTCTTTATTCATGCCCCAGATATAAGGCCATCTCCAGGGGTCTTTGAAAAACTTTCCGGAAATCCCCCACAGCGTGTCGCCCTGAACTACGGTGTACTGATCCGGGGCATCGCTGCGCAGCTGCGGCGCGGTTTGGGTTTGGCCGGCGGATGCCAAAACAGGCAACAAAAAGCAAATCAGCGATATAATCTTGCGCATGGGTAACCCCGAAAGAATCAATGACAAAGGCGAGCGGCGTACCGCGGCGCGTCAAATTCTGCATCCAGTTAATTAAATTAGCAAGCATTATGGCAATCTTACAAATTTTGCAATATCCCGATGAGCGTCTGCACAAGGTCGCTAAAAAGGTCGGACAGGTTGGCGAGGCGACCCGGCGTCTGATCAAGGACATGGCCGAGACGATGTATGCGGCTCCGGGAGTCGGGCTTGCCGCAACCCAGGTCGATGTGCACGAGCAGATCATCGTGGTGGATATCTCCGAGACGCACGATCAGCTGCAGGTGTTCATCAATCCGGAAATATTGAGCATGGGCGGCGAGCAGGAGGGCGAAGAGGGTTGTTTGTCTGTGCCCGGCATTTATGAAACCGTCCGCCGTGCGGAAAAATTGACGGTGCGAGCGCTTGATCTGCAGGGCGAGTCGTTCACGCTGGAAGCGGAAGGGTTTCTGGCCGTTTGCATACAGCATGAAATCGATCACCTGCGCGGCAAGGTGTTCGTCGAATATCTCTCATCGCTCAAACAAACCCGTTTGCGCGCTAAATTAAAGAAGCGTCGGCGCGAAGCGCTATAAGGCCTACATGAAAATAATTTTTGCAGGCACCCCGCAATTTGCAGCCAGTGCGCTGGCTGCGTTGTTGACTAAGCATCAGGTGGTCGCGGTGCTGACTCAACCGGACAGGCCTTCGGGTCGCGGCATGCAGTTAACCGCAAGCCCCGTGAAGCAGCTTGCCTTGCAGCACGCCATCCCGGTGTTGCAGCCCGTCTCGCTCAAGACCGAGTCGGTTGGGCAGCAGATCGCGGCAATGGAGGCTGACGTGATGGTGGTGGCAGCTTACGGGCTGATACTGCCTAAGGCGGTGCTGGATATGCCCCGTTACGGCTGCCTGAACATACATGCTTCGCTGCTGCCTCGCTGGCGCGGTGCGGCGCCGATACAGAGAGCCATTCTGGCAGGGGACGACAGCACGGGTATTACCATCATGCAGATGGATGAGGGACTCGACACCGGCGATATGCTGCTCACCGCCAGTTGCCCGATTGCGGCGACCGACAATGCGCAGACGCTGCACGACAAGCTGGCCGAAATGGGGGCGAGCAGCATCCTTGAGGCGCTGAGCCTGCTGGAAAGCCGCCTGTTGCAGCCTGTGGTACAGGATAACGGGCTGGCCTGTTATGCGGCAAAACTGCTTAAAAACGAGGCGCAGATAGACTGGCATCTCGATGCGGTCGAGATTGAGCGTGCGGTAAGGGCGTACAATCCGTTCCCTGTCTGTCAGACAAAATTCAAAGACGTCGTGCTGAAAATCTGGCAGGCTGAACTTTGCCGGGATTTGTCCGGTGTTCCCGGCGAGGTGCTGTCCGTTGATAAACAAGGGATAGTTGTCGCTTGCGGCAAGGGTGCGTTGCGACTGAAAATGTTGCAGCGCCCGGGCGGACGCGCTCAGTCTGCCGTGCAATTTTTGCAGGCGATGCCGGTACAGCTCGGCGACCAATTTCAGGCTTCTTAAATGCACAACATACAACTCGCAGCAACCCAGATCGTCCAGCAGGTCATGGAGGACGGGCGTAATCTCAATCAGGTACTGGATGAGTCGCTGCGCAGAAAGTCGGTCTGGACTCCCTCGCAGCGCGCTGCTCTTCAGGATTTAAGCTACGGCACGCTGCGTTATTACGGACAGCTCAATGCCGTGCTGAATCTGTTGTTGCACAAGCATATGACGGATCACCGCATCTCGTATTTGCTGCTGGTTGCGCTTTATCAGCTGCAGTACAGCCGTGCGGCACAACATGCGGTGGTTGATCACGCGGTGCGCTCGGCGGATATCCTCAATCCCAAAATAAGGGGGCTGGTGAATGCCATATTGCGAAACTTTTTGCGCAATCAGTCTGATTTGCTGGCTCAGGCGGCTAAAAATCCGGAGGGGCGCTACAGTTACCCTCAATGGTGGATAGACGAGATCAAAGAGCAGTATGGCGATATGGCAATGCTGGATGAGGGCAACGGGCATCCTCCGATGACCTTGCGCGTCAATCGGCGGCGCGGAACTGCGGACGAATACCTTGCCAGTCTGATCGCGCAAGAGATCCCCGCTCGTTTGGTCGAACCCGATGCACTGCAATTGGAAAAACCGGTTTCCGTGGATAAACTGCCCGGATTCTTCGAAGGTCGGGTGTCGGTTCAGGATGCCGGTGCGCAGTACGCCGCCCGCCTGCTGGATGTGAAAAACGGTATGCGCGTGCTCGATGCTTGTGCGGCCCCGGGCGGCAAGACGGCGCATATTCTGGAACTGGCCGATGTCGAGATGACGGCGCTGGACAAGGATGAAAAGCGCTTGCATCGCGTTCAGGAAAACCTGCAGCGACTGAATCTTGGTGCAACGCTCTTGACGGGCGATGCTGCCAATCCGGCAGACTGGTGGGATGGCAAACCTTACGATCGCATTCTGGCCGATGTGCCGTGCTCGGCAACCGGGGTGGTGCGCCGCCATCCCGATATTAAATGGTTGCGCAGGAAGAAGGACATCGCCTCATTCGCCGTCCAGCAACGGGATATTTTGAACTCGCTATGGAAGCTGCTGGCGACAGACGGTCTATTGCTTTATGCGACCTGCTCTGTTTTTAAGCAGGAAAATCAGGATGTGGTAGATGATTTTCTGGCGAAGACGCCTGAGGCCAGGCAATTTCCTGCGGTCGGAGGGCAATTGCTGCCTTGCTCCGATCATGACGGATTTTTTTATGCTTTGTTGCAACGCGTTGCTTAGGCACATATTTTTATTTTCTCTTTGGCTGTTCGCCACCGCCGCGCTTGCTGACGGAATTGGCGTCAACAAGGCCGAAGTTCGCTGGAGCGAGGATGGCTATCAGCTGGCGGCGGATTTCGACGTCAGCTTCAATTATCCGGTTCAGCAGGCCTTGTCGCTGGGCGTGCCGCTGTATTTCATCGGCGAATTTTCCCTGACCCGTTCGCGCTGGTACTGGCTCGATGAACTGGTGTTTCAGGGCGAGCAGTCGGTCAAGCTCTCCTACAATGTACTCACGCGGCAATACCGTATCTCGCGCGGTTCCCTGTTCCAGAATTTTTCCAGCCTGGATGAAATGATGAAGATACTGGCGCGGCAAAGTTCGGGCTATATTCCGCCCGAACTGATGAAGAAGGATGGAAACTATATCGCTGCGGTTCGTCTGCGTCTGGATACCAGGCAGTTGCCCAAACTGATGCAGGTAAATGTGCTGACCAGCCGTGACTGGGAGCTCGATTCTGGCTGGTATCGCTGGGTGATACGCCCTGCCGATGCGCGAGCGAAGGTGGAGTGACGGTGAAATACCTGATCATACTGAGCGTCATTGCCGGGGCCGGGCTGCTCTACCTGCTGTCCAGCAACAGCGTGAACACGGAGGTGTTTTCCCTCAACTATTACGGCCTGCTGGGTTTGATGGGTTTGCTGGCCACCGGGCTTTTGGGTCTGGTTGGATATCAGATCTGGCGCTTGCGCGAGAAGCTGAAGAACAAGGTGTTCGGCGCCAAGCTTACCTTGAGGCTGGTGCTGTTTTTTACCCTGATAGCCGTAGTTCCCGGGATACTGGTCTACGCCGTGTCGGTGAATTTTCTGTCAAAAAGCATAGAGTCCTGGTTCGATGTGCGGGTGGAAAAAGCGCTCGAAGGCGGTCTTAATCTGGGGCGCAGCGGTCTGGACAACAGCCTTAAGGAGTTGTCCAAAAAGACGCAGTTCATCGCCCTGCTGCTGACAGAAAAAAAACCGGCACAGTTTCAGAACACGCTGACGCAGCTGATAGACGAAGGTCTGGCACAGGAAGCTGCTGTATTCGAGAGCAGCGGCAAGATGATTGCATTTGCGGCAAACGATAACGCCTTGCTCCCTGAAATTCCGGGCGAGCAACTGATGCAGCAGGTCAGGGAAAAAGGATTGTATTCCGCCGTGGAGTCGGTGCCGAATAAGGCGATGACTCTGCGGGTGCTGGCACTGGTGAGCGCAAACAGCTATACGGGTCAGTCCTATGTGCTGCAATTTAACCAGGCGGTACCCAAACAGATCGAAGCGGATGCGGAGACGGTGCAGTCGGTTTATCGGGACTATCAGGAGCTGACGCTCTCACGTCTCGGTTTAAAGCGCCTGTACGGGATTACGCTGACCCTGGCTTTGCTGGTGGTGGTGCTCACCGCCATTTCGGCTGCCTTTTTTATCAGCGAGCGTATCGGATCTTCACTGGAGGCGCTGGCGGAAGGCACGCGCGCGGTGGCCCAGGGCGATTTTTCCGGACAGCACCCGATACGCAGCAGCGATGAGCTGGGTGCGCTGACCGGTTTGTTCAACCAGATGACGCGGCAGCTCTCCGATGCCCGGCTCGCCAGCGAGCAGCAGCAAAGAGAGGTTGAAAGCGCCAAGGGTTATCTGGAGAGTGTGCTGACCCATCTGTCTTCCGGGGTGCTGGCGCTGGATGATCAGTTCCGCCTGCGGTCGGTCAATACCAGCGCCGCTCACATACTGGGGGCTCCGCTTCACGAAATGCAGCGGATGCCGCTATTGCAGATAGCGGAAAAATACACCCTGCTGGGATCTTTTTGTCAGGCCATCACCGAGGGTTTTGCAAAAGGGGGTGAATGGCAGCGTCAGATCGAGCGTTTAAGCCGCAACGGTACTCAGATCCTTTTGATGCGTGGCACCAGTCTGCCCAGGGGGGCGGAGGCGGGTTATGTCGTGGTGTTCGACGACATCAGTCACTTATTGCAGGCTGAACGTCAGGCCGCCTGGGGTGAGGTGGCGAGGCGGCTTGCCCATGAGATCAAGAATCCGCTCACCCCCATCCAGCTCTCCGCCGAACGTCTGCAATACAAGCTGAGCGCAAAGCTCAATGAGGCGGATGCGAAACTGCTGCAACGCGCGACTCAAACCATCGTTAGCCAGGTCGGGGCGATGAAAAACATGGTGAGTGATTTCGCCGACTACGCGCGAGGCCCGGTGCTAAAACTGACCCGGCTTGATCTGCACCGCTTGATCAAAGAGGTGCTGGGTTTATATGAGGCGAATGCGGTGCCGGTCAGTCTGTCGCTGGGTGCGGCGCGTTCCGAAATAAATGGCGATGCGACGAGGTTGCGGCAGGTGCTGCATAATCTGCTGCAGAACGCTCAGGATGCGTTAAGCGGTGCGCTGCAGCCGCAAATCTCGTTAAGCACGGAGATGGTGGGTGGAGAAATTCGCATGCAGGTGAGGGACAATGGAACGGGATTTTCAGAAAATGCCTTGTCGCGGGTGTTTGAGCCCTACATGACAACGAAGAGCAAGGGTACAGGCCTGGGGCTTGCGATCGTCAAGAAGATCATAGAAGAGCATGGCGGAAAAATATACATAGAAAATCATGCGGAGGGCGGCGCATGCGTCAATATCAGTCTGCCGCTGACGGAGGAGCAGGTATGAGTAAAAAAATACTGGTGGTGGACGATGAGGTCGGCATACGCGAGTTGCTGGCTGAAATTTTGTACGATGAAGGGTATCAGGTTGAATTGGCAGAAAATGCCGAGCAGGCCCGAGCTTACCGGCATGCGCATGAACCCGATCTGGTGCTGCTGGATATCTGGATGCCGGATACGGACGGCGTGACCTTGCTCAAAGAGTGGGTGGAGCAGGATCTTCTGACCATGCCGGTGGTGATGATGTCAGGGCACGGCACCATAGAGACTGCGGTCGATGCAACGCGCATCGGTGCCGTGGATTTTCTCGAAAAGCCGATTTCGATGCAGAAGCTGTTGAATACAGTGGCGCGTGCGATCAAGGAGGGAGCGGCCAGGCCTCAGCCTTTAGTCGTTGATAAGGCACAAAATCTGGTGGTCGAAATCGGCGGTATGACCAAGAATTTTCCGCTGCCGCTGGATTTGCCGCTGCGTGAAGCGCGCGAGCATTTTGATGCGATTTATTTCGATTATCACCTGCAAATGGAAGCTGGCAATGTCTCGCGTGTCGCTGAAAAAATCGGTCTGGAGCGCACGCATCTTTATCGGAAACTCAAGCAGCTGGGCATTAAATTTTCCAAAAAGTCAGACGAAAGCGCTGATTAACCCTGCGGCAGCTATCCAGATTAAATAAGCCAAGCTGGTTGATGTATTGCAGGGGGTGCGGCATAATCACGGACATTGATAAAATTCAGGCGTTAAACATAAACCCATCCCTTTGGGATGTTTCGGAGGAGTCAGTACATGACAGCAAATCGTAGCATTACCCCACCAAAATATAACGACATCACCGGCGCAATCCGCATGCTGGCAGTGGATGCCGTGCAACAGGCCAATTCCGGACACCCGGGCGCACCGATGGGCATGGCGGAAATCGCTGACGTTTTGTGGAATCGCCACCTGCGTCACAACCCGACTAATCCTAAGTGGCCGGGTCGCGACCGTTTCATGATGTCTAACGGCCACGGTTCGATGCTGGTTTACGCCTTGCTGCACCTGTCCGGTTACGATCTGCCTATCGACGAATTGAAGCGCTTCCGTCAGATGCACTCCAAGACTCCGGGTCATCCTGAGTACGGCTACACAGCAGGCGTTGAAACAACCGGCGGTCCGCTGGGTCAGGGCATCACCAACGCCGTCGGTATGGCGATGGCGGAAAAGCTGCTGGC
>CAYPIG010000028.1:0-31150 GCA_964410705.1 uncultured Gallionella sp. | reverse complement strand
GAGGTGACGCGCATCTATCTTCCGCCCGATGTAAACTGCCTGCTGTCGGTTGCCGATCACTGTCTGAAAAGCACCAACTACATCAACGTGATCGTCTGCGACAAACAAAAACACCTGCAATTTCTCGACATGGACGCGGCGATCAAGCACTGCACCAAGGGGATAGGCATCTGGGACTGGGCCAGCAACGATCAGGGCGTGGAGCCTGATGTGGTCATCGCCAGCGCAGGCGACATTCCGACCAAGGAAGCGTTAGCCGCGGTGGTGCTGCTGCGCGAACATTTTCCTGCACTTAAAATCCGTTTCATCAACGTCGTCGATCTGTACAAGCTCACCCCCTCGGTCGAACATCCGCACGGCCTGTCAGAACGCGATTTTGACGGACTGTTCACCCGCGATAAGCCGGTGATGTTCAATTTTCACGGCTACCCCTGGCTGATCCACCGCTTAGCCTATCGTCGCCACAACCACCATAATTTCCATGTGCGCGGCTACAAGGAAAAAGGCAGCATCAACACCCCGCTGGAGCTGGCGATACAGAATCAGATCGATCGATACAGCCTGGTGATAGACGTGATCGACCGCCTGCCCGCCTTGCAGGTCGCAGGCGCCCATGTCAAGGAGCAGATGCTCAACATGCAGATAGACTGCCGAAATTACGCCTATGAACACGGCATCGACATACCTTCGGTAGACAACTGGACCTGGCCACTGTAGCGATATGGCTGTCATTTTAACCATCAACAGCGGCTCGTCTTCAATCAAGGCCAGCCTGTTCTGTTCGGACGGTACGCGGCGAAATTACCGCTATGACCACCTCAAGCAGCACGCTGCGGCGTTCGATCGCCTGATGGAGGAACTGGGCGATGAAAAACCCGACCTGATCGGTCATCGCCTGGTACACGGCGGCGAAATCACCGATGCGATCCGTCTGGTGGACGAAGCCGAGCGGGTCAGACTGGAAGAGATCGTCCGTCTGGCGCCGCTGCACCTGCCGGGCAATCTGCTGGGGATAGACTTGTGCCGCCAGCGCTTTGACGTGCCGCAGTTCGCCTGTTTCGACACCGCTTTTCATGTGAGCATGCCGGAACTGGCGCGCAGACTGCCCATCCCGCAGCATTTCGGCCTGCGCCGCTACGGATTTCACGGCCTGAATTACGCCCATGTCGCATCACAACTGCCAGGCTTGCTGGGCGATGCGGCAAAAGGCAGCATCGTGGTGGCGCATCTGGGCAGCGGTGCCAGCCTTTGCCTGTTGAAAAATCTTAAGTCAAACGATACCACCATGGGCTACACCCCGGCTGGCGGCATTCCCATGGGGACTCGCAGCGGGGATCTGGACCCTGGCGTGATGCTGGAGTTGGCCGAACGATGTGATATAGTCGAACTGCGCAATATCGTTTTTCACCGGATGGGACTGATCGCCTTATCCGGCGGGCTATCCAACGAGATGAGCGATCTGCTGGCCAGCGACAGCACAGCCGCCCGCTTTGCCGTCGATTTTTTTTGCCGGGAAGTATGCGGGGCGATCGGCAGTCTGGCGGCAAAATCGGGCGGCATAGACGCGCTGGTATTCACCGGAGGTATAGGTGAGCATGCGCCGGAAATACGCCAGAAAATCTGCGAAAATCTGGAATTTTTAGGGCTGTCACTTGAACCTGCAGCGAATTTGTCCGGTCAGACGCACATCGGGCATCAGTGCAGCAAACCGGTGCTGGTGATCGCCGCCGACGAGGAATCCATGATTAAAAAACTCTGTACAGAAAGAACACTATGAATATAACGGAGCGCCGTGTAAACCACAGAATGAGAGAGATCTTTGTCAGCGCCTGTCAGTTTTTGGCCCCTGTCGTGGCCGGAAACGATCAGGTCAAGACCGTATCCAATTTCGCCATGACCCATATGCTGACGGATCGCTTCCCGGATCTGTCTCCGGCTGAAATCCACGTTGTCATCGAGACGGTGCATAAGGTTCACAACAGCGATCGCATACGTTCGATACTGAACCGATAGTGTCAAACCGGTATCCTGTGACCGCTAAACGCACCTTATGGATCATCTTTCTCTTCAGTTTACTGGGGGGAGGTGCAATGGCGCAAACGGATCCCTTCTCGACGCAAGCCTCGCTGGATACCCCTCAGAACTGCTCAGACACCCAGATCAAGGGCGCGCTGGATCTGCCTGCCGTGATCGACATCGTCCTTTGCAATAACCCGCAGTCTCGCGAGGTATGGGCCAACGCCCGAACTCAGGCAGCACAAGTGGGGGTAACGCAGGGGGGGTATCTGCCAAGCTTAAATGCCAGCATTGCCGAAAATCAGAGCACGCCGGGAAACCGGCAGCGCAGCCTGAATCTGGGACTGTCTTATCTGCTGTACGATTTCGGGGCTCGCGCAGCCAATCTGGAAAATGCCCGGCAAATCCTGTTATCGCTGAATGCGACCCGGAATAACACGGTACAGACCCTGTTTTTGAGCGCCGTTCAGGCCTATTACCAGGTGCGTGCAACGCGGGCCGCTTTCGAGGCAAGCGTAGTCTCAGAACGTGCAGCCGAGCGCAGCTTTGCTTCGGCACAGGCGCGCTATCTGGCCGGCAGCGCGACTCCGGCTGACAAACTCACCGCGCAGACCGCGTATTCTCAGGCCACCCTCAACCGGATCACCGCACAAGGTGCCATGAAGATCGCCGCCGGAACGCTGGCCAATTTGCTGGGGCTGGATGCGAACAAACCCGTTGAACTTGCGGCGACTCAGACCGATCTTGCCTTGGAGCAGGAGTCTGAACAGGACATTGCCGCCCTGATCGATGTGGCCAGAAACAACCGCCCCGATTTAGTTGCGGCACAGGCGCAGATACTGGCATCGGAAGCCGCGGCAGAAGCGGCCCGTGCATCCGGAAAACCCACTTTGTCGATGACGGCCTCCAGCAACCAGAACAACGTCGCCGGATTAAATTCCTACGGTTCAACCTTAGGCTTGTCGCTGAGTGTCCCTCTGTTTTCAGGCTACTCCCCCACCTACCGGATCATGGCGGCCCAAGCGCAGATAGAAACCAAAAAGGCGCAGATGGAACGCATCCGTCTGCAAATCGCGCTGGACGTATGGACGGCCTGGCAGAACCTTGCCACCGCCACGCAAAACCGGCGCGCCACGGCCGACCTGCTAAGCAGCGCCGAGCAGTCAGAACGGGTTGCCTTCGGGCGCTATCAGGCGGGGGCAGGCCTGATGCTGGATCTGCTCAATGCGCAAACCACGCTGGCTAGCGCACGTCAGCAACGCATACAGGCTGATTTGAACTGGAATGTCAGCCGGGCCACACTGGCTCAGGCGATGGGCATACTCGACGCAGGTCTGCTGTCAGACAAAACACATTGAACATGAAAACACCCTTAAAAATTCTGATTGCCTTCGCAATCCTTGCCGCAACCGGCTATTTAGGTTACCGGCAGACCGTCAAGACGCCCGCCCAGTACCGGCTGCAGACCGTGGAAAAGGCCGATCTCAAGCAGACGGTGTCCGCCAACGGCACTATAAATCCCGTCACGCTGGTAAATGTCGGCACTCAGGTATCGGGTACGGTCAAAAAACTGTTTGTCGATTACAACAGTTCAGTCGAAAAAGGCCAGGTTCTGCTGGAGCTCGATGACGCGCTGCTCGCCGCGCAGCTAAAACAGGATCTGGCCAATGTGGAAAATTTCCGTGCCACGGTGGAGCTGGCAAGCGCCAATGAGGCTCGTACCCGTCAGCTCTACGCTCAGGAATACGCCTCGAGGCTGGAGCTTGACACGGCGGTGCAGGTCAAAAAATCCGCGCAGGCGCAGCTGAATCTCACTCTTGCCACGGTGGAGAAGGACCGCGCCAATCTGGCCTACTCGGTGATACGCTCGCCGGTGTCCGGGGTGGTCGTCGATCGCACGGTGGATGTAGGTCAGACGGTCGCCGCCAGTTTACAAACCCCTACCCTGTTCAAGATCGCCCAGGATCTGGCGCGCATGCAGATTGATGCGAACTTCGCCGAAGCCGATATCGGCAGCATCCGCGTGGGTCAAGAAGTGCACTTCACGGTGGACGCCTATCCGAACAGAAACTTCAAAGGGGTGGTGCGCTTAATCCGCCTCAATCCCACCAATCAGCAAAATGTAATCACCTACGATGTGGTGATCAACGTCGCCAATCCCGAACTCATCCTGATGCCGGGCATGACAGCCTATGTGAGCATCGCCGTGGCCGAACGGCGAGAAGCGATGCTGATCCCCAACGCCGCGCTGCGCTATAAGCCGGCCGATAAGACAGCCAGGGACAACGGAAAAACCGAACACAAAAAGCGCGAAGCTTATTCTGTCTACGTGCTGAAAAACGGCGTACCCGTGCAGATCCCGGTCAAGCTGGGCATCACCGACAACCGCAATACCGAGGTGCTATCGGGTGAACTCAAAGTCGGTGATCAGGTGATAACGGGCGATATGCAGACTTTGGGCAATCAGGCGGGCAATCAGCCGCCGCGCATGAGAATGTTCTGATGTCGCAAGCTGTGATTGCCATCGAACGGCTGCACAAGGCCTATCAGACTACGGCCGGCCTGTTCCCAGCCTTGAAGGATGTCAGTCTGTCCGTCGAAAGGGGGGAATTCGTCGCCATCATGGGGCCGTCAGGCTCCGGAAAATCCACCTTCATGAATATCCTGGGCTGTCTGGATGCCCCTACTTCCGGCAGCTATCGTCTGGATGGACGAGCGGTTGCCGACCTTGAGCGCGACGAGCTGGCGAGGCTGCGCAACAGGACCATAGGTTTTGTCTTTCAGGGCTTCAACCTGCTGCAACGCATGACCTTGCAGGATAATGTCGCACTGCCGCTGATTTACGCAGGAATTGAGCCTGCCGAGCGCATGGAGCGCGCCCGCGAAATGCTGCAAAAAGTCGGCTTGTCGGACAAGGCCGGCTCCTTGCCCAACCAGATTTCAGGCGGTCAGCAGCAGCGGGTCGCAATCGCCCGCGCGCTGGTCAATCACCCTCAGTTATTGCTGGCGGACGAACCCACCGGCAATCTGGATAGCCACACCGCCGATGAGATCATGGCGCTGTTTGGCTCACTCAACAGCGAAGGCATCACCATCGTGCTGGTCACGCATGAAAACGATATTGCCGCACATGCCAAACGCCAGGTCCGTTTTTTCGACGGCAGCATCGTCAGCGACAGGAAGATGTCATGATGATCGCCATGCTGTTTGAAGCCTGGCGCGCCATGGGGGCCAACCGCATGCGCACCATACTGACCATGCTGGGGATGGTGATCGGCGTGGGGGCGGTAGTGCTGATGATGGCGATCGGTCAGGGCGCGCAATACGCCATCCAGCAGACCATCAGCGCGATGGGCAGCAATCTGTTCATCCTGCTCTCGGGCAGCAGCCAGGCGGGGGGGGTCAGAAGCGGCAGCGGAGGCGCGCTGACGCTCACCGTGGGCGATGCAGGCGCGATTTCCGAACTGCCCGGCGTGCAGGCGGTTGCCCCCATCCATCCGGGCAGCGCACAGGTCGTCTACGGCTCCAATAACTGGAACACCTCCATCATCGGCAGCACCCCCTCCTATCTGGATGCCCGCTCCTGGTCTATCGTGGCTGGCTCCGCCTTCACCGCTTCCGATGTGCGTTCCGCCACCCGAGTTGCACTGATCGGTCAGACTGCCGCACAAAACCTGTTCGGCGATGAAGACCCGGTGGGTAAAACCTTCCGCATCCGGCAAAGTCCATTCACCGTGCTGGGCATACTGGGAACCAAGGGTCAGGGCATGGACGGGCGGGATCAGGACGACACCATCATCGTGCCGCTGAGTACCGCGCAGCGCAACGTATTTGGCACGCAGTTTCCCGGCACGGTGCGCATGATCATGGTGCAGACCGCCACACAGGAAATGATGCCCGAAGTTGAAAAGTCCATGACCGAACTGCTACGTCAGCGCCACCGGATACGGGAAGGCATGGAGTCCGACTTTTCGTTGCGGAATCTGACTGCGGTGGCCGATTCGGCAGCGGAGAGCACCCGGGTGATGTCCATGCTGCTGGGCGCGATCGCCTCGGTCTCGCTGCTGGTGGGCGGCATTGGCATCATGAACATCATGCTGGTTTCCGTCACCGAACGCACCCGGGAAATCGGCATCCGCATGGCGATCGGCGCCCGCGAACGCGATATCCTGCTGCAGTTTTTACTCGAAGCCATCATCATCTCGGTATTGGGCTGCCTCATCGGCCTGATGCTGGGAATAACAGGCGCCCTGCTCACCCAGCAGCTGACCGGCACCGTTGTGATCATCTCGGGCTCGTCCGTTCTGGTAGCATTCAGCGTCGCGGCGACGGTCGGCATCTTTTTCGGCTATTACCCCGCAAAAAAAGCGGCCAGACTCGATCCGATCGAAGCCTTGCGCTATCAGTAGCCGTTGATGACCTGAAGATAGCGGCCTATCACGATGTTCTCGTCGAACTCCCGCACCATCTTGCGGCGTCCGGCCTCGCCCATTTTTTTGCGCGCCTGTTGCGGCATGGCAACCATCTGCATCAATTTTTCTGCCAGATCGACGCTGTCCTTCACACGGCACAACAGTCCGCTGATGCCGTCGTCCAACGCATCCTTGCAACCTGGTGCATCGCTGGCAACTATGGGGCAACCCATGGCCGCCGCCTCGAGCAGGGATCTTGGCACCCCTTCCCGATAGGAGGGCAGCACGGCGCAGTCGCAGGCGGCAAAATAAGGTTTGACATCGTCGGTCTGCCCCAAATATTCGACTACCCCCTCAGCAACCCAGGCTGACATTTGCGCCCTGGATATGGCGGTCGGATTCTTAACATCGAGAAAACCCAGCAGTTTAAAGCGCACGCGGGGGTAACGGGCACGAACGATGCGGGCCGCCTCCACATACTCCCCCACCCCCTTGTTCCACATCATGCGGGCGACCAGTAAAAAGGTGAAATCGCCTTCAGTGGACTTATTGACAGAGCGAAATACTTCCAGATCGACCCCGGAACCTGGCAATCGGCTCACCTTGTCTGCATCGACCAGATCTCGCTCGAGAAACACCTTCATGTCGTCCTGGTTCTGAAAGAACACATGGCGCGAGTTGGCCAGTGCGGCTTTATGCAGCAGCAGCACCAGACTTGTGAGCCAGCTCTTGCGGATAAAGGTCGCTCCCAGCCCTGCGATGTTGTTCACCACGGGTATGCCCAGCAACTGAGCGGCAAAGGAACCATAGATATTCGGTTTAGGCGTATAGGCCAGAAAAACATCGGGGCGCTCCCGCCTGAACAGATTATAAAACCTGACAAACAAGAGCAAATCGCGCAGCGGATTGGTCCCCTTGTTGTCCATTGGCAGCGCGACAAAACGACAGCCAAGCGCCTTCAGGCGGGGCGAATATTCGTCGTCAGGTGCGATGGCGACCACTTCGTAGCCTCTTTCGACCAGCGCCCTGATCAGGCCGGATCTGAAGTTCACCAGATTCCAGGACGTATTGAGTGCGATTGTAATCTTCATTGCCATGCCAGCTCCCAGGGATAAAAACGGTAAGGTATCCAGAATTTTGCATTGACCGCATAAAACAGCCAGACAAACAGCACCGCGCCGCTATAGGCCGAAATCCAGCCGACAGCCATCGCGGGTCTGCCCGCTGCATCGGGCAGACGGGAGAGCACATAAAGCTGCAGCGGAATCCAGTACAGGGCGATCCGATCTACCGCAGTCGAAGACGGAGAGATCGCCATCAGGGCGATGAACAACAGCGCGCCGTACGACATCCAGCTCCAGAATGTCCTGTCGGCAGCATTCAGCTCAAAACGGCGGCGATACCATAAAAACAGGATGGCGGGCACCGCATTCATCGCTACCCGGATGGCGGCCCCCTGTGCCGCATATTCGGCCTGTAAATAGCTGTTGTTGTAATACTCAACGGAGTCGTTCAGCATCAGAAAATAGAACATCAGGCTGGCCAACGCCACCCATAACACCGTCCAAAGTTTCTGCCGGGTTCCCGCAAGTACGGCAAGCGGCATCAAGATCACTGCCGATTTGTGAAAGGTAGCTGCCAGCACCACGAATATGACAAAGCGCAGCAGCTTGCGCTCGGACAAAGCCACCAGTCCCAGCATTGCAAGACCGATTGCGACCCCCTGACGGGTATAACCCATCGCAACCACGATCACCAGATAAGGCAGCGCCACCACCAGCGCCAGATATGGGCGCGGCTGTGCGCGGCAAAATGCAATCAACCCCCAGCTGAATAGAATCGCGCAGACAAAATTGACAAAATGTATGTCCCAACCGACATCGTTGGCTATCCAGTTAAGCAGGTTATATGCCTGATCGCCGTGGCTCATCGCGCCTTCAAATGACTGCATGTCCGGAAGATTCAGGTAGATCTGGTACATCCCCCAGTCCCCCCCGACGCCGTGACGCAAACCTATCATCAGCAGCAAAATCAAGAAGACCAGCGGCCAGGCACCGGTAACCCGGGAGGGATGATGCGAACCGGATTCGGTGACCGCCAGCCATACTGCCGCAATAAATACCAACCAGTAGGGAATCAAAGTTTATCCTTCCTATCGTGTCTCAATGCGTTTCCAGCCATAACTGAAACATCAGCACATTCCATAAAAAATACTGGTGATTGCAGCTTCCGCTTAAGTGTTCCTGCCACTTGCCGCGCACATGGCCTGCATTGAAATATCCCTCCTGAAGCAGGCGCGCCTCCGCCAGCAACGCCTCGGCCCAGTCATGCAGGGGACCTCGCAGCCAGTTAGCCAGCGGGATGGAAAAACCGGCCTTGGGACGCTCTATCAGTTGATGCGGTACATACTGATACAACACCTGCCTTAAAATCCACTTTCCCGTGCCGTCGCGTATCTTCATGTCCATAGGCAATCTACAGGCGAATTCCACCAGCCGGTGATCTAGCAATGGAACGCGGGTCTCCAGACCGTTGGCCATCGCCGCGCGGTCTACCTTGACCAGAATATCGTCGGGCAGATAAGTCATCGCATCCATATACATCATGTGCGCTCGGGCATCCTTGAAATCCGACTTCATGCCGGTCTCACTCAGCCAGCTGGCAGGCTGATTCGCCCCGATCACCGCGGCATCAGGATTATCTATTTCGGAAATCAGGCTGTAATAAAGCTCACCGATCCCGTCCACGGTCTGCAGGCGCGAGGCCAACCTGAAAAATTTATCGCCCATATGAGCTGGCAAGGGTTTGATCCTGCCGATTTGCCGGAATAAACAATTCCAGCTGGCAGGTGAAACCGAGTTGATCCCGCCACCTATGATCTTGCGTAAACCGAAGGGCAGTTTTTCGATGCCGCCCCATGCCCCCGCCAGCAGATAACGGTGGTAGCCGCCGAACAATTCATCCCCTCCATCGCCGGACAGGGATACCGTGACGTGCGCTTTGGCCATCTGCGATACCAGAAAAGTCGGGATCTGGGATGAGTCTGCAAACGGCTCATCGTAAATCTGGCCAAGTCTGGGGATAAGCGCCATCGCCTCGGCAGAGGAAACATAAAGCTCGGTGTGCTCAGTGCCCAGATGTCTGGCGACCGCTTTGGCGTAATGCGCTTCGTCGTAGCCCGGCTCTTCAAATCCGATCGAAAATGACTGAACCGGCCGGTCTGACTGGGCCTGCATCAAGGCGACCACCGTCGATGAATCCACGCCGCCCGATAAAAAAGCCCCTAAAGGCACATCCGCCATCATCTGCAAACCGACAGACTGCCTCAACTGGCTGTCGAGTGCTGCGATCGCATCCGCATCGCTCCCTTGAAACGGAACGGCGTGCGAGATCACATCCGCCATACTCCAGTAGGACTTGGGGCTTGCCGTGTATGCCGCATCGGTGCCCAAAGGCAACTGAAGGTAGCTGCCCTGAGGCAGTTTTTTGATGCCTTTGTAGATGGAATAAGGCGCGGGGATGTAACAGTGGCGCAGATAAAGGCAGATCACATCCCGGTCGATTTCTCCCGCAAATTCGGGGTGGACCTTGAGCGATTTCATTTCAGAACCGAAGAGAAAAGCCTTGCCCTGAAAACCGTAATAAAGCGGCTTTTCCCCCATCCTGTCGCGCGCCAGCGTCAGCATCTTCTGTTCGCGATCCCATAAGGCGATCGCAAACATCCCCACCGTTTTTTTCAGCGTCCGCTCTATGCCCCAGCGCTCGAAGCCTGCCAGCAGCGTTTCCGTATCGGAGTGCCCCCGCCATTCCTTCCCAAGTTGCTCCCGGATGTCGAGATGGTTGTAGATTTCCCCGTTGAACACCATCACATAACGGCCGCTTGCCGACATCATCGGCTGGTGTCCGGCGCAAGACAGATCGAGGATGGCAAGTCGCCGGTGCGCCAGAGCGATACCGGCGTCTTCATCCACCCATATTCCCTTATCGTCAGGTCCCCGATGCGCGATCTTGTCCGCCATTTTTGTGGCGACATCCCGCATAGATGAAGGAGGTTCCCCCTGCCAGTATCCGCTAAGCCCGCACATCAAGTCTTCACCGCAGCATTGAGCAACTCGATCAGTTTCGGGGCCATCACCTGCAGGGAATAGTTATTCTCCATCATTTTTCTGCCCTCCTCTCCCATACGCTTACGCATCCATGCATCCTCACAAAGACTTTTCAGCGCGGCGAACCATTCGTCAGGGGTTTTTGCCAGAAATCCGTTCACGCCAGGTTGCACGATGAGGCGATTTACCCCGACCGCACTGGCCACCACCGGCAAGCCGCAGGCCATGTACTGAATCAGTTTGTAACCGCACTTGCCCCTCTCCCACAGACTGTCCGTCAAAGGCATGATGCCGATATCGAATTGCTGAATCAGATCCGCCTCCGTCGTTTCAGACCAGGGACGAATTTCAACAGGCAAGTTCGCCAGTTGAACGGATCGCGGACCCACCAGAACGATGCGCACAGCAAAGCAATCCGCGATTTTTTGCAGTGCGGGGGCAATATCCTCCAGATAGCGAACCGTCGATTGCTGACCTATCCAGCCTATCGTGATCACGGGACTGATCTCTTTATAGGTCACTGCATAGCGTTTGGCATCGACCACCGTCGGCAGCACGACCACCCGTTTGGCACCGGCATTTATTGCGTATTGCGCCAGATAGTCATTGCCTGCCGTGACGATGTTCGCCCGGCGCATAAGCGTAGCAATCTTTCCGCCTAGCAGCTTGCTGACCAGCTGTGAGCGGTGCTGGTCATAGCGATGAAAAATCGCATCGTCATAATCCACCACCAAAGGGATATTTTCAGGCAGCAATGCCAGCTCCAGCCAGCCTGGCAGCCAGGGGAGAGTTTCGTATTCCAGCCATACCAGATCGAAGCGCTTCGCCTTGAAAAGCATCCGCAAACGCGCCCAGTACGCCCTCAACACGGCGCGCCAAGGCGTGATTCCGCTATAGAGGCTATGCACATACTCATCGCAAAAAAATGGCGCTGCGGTGACCTTAATTCCGGCCTGCTGCAGACTGGGTAGATACTGAAAAAACCGCAGACGGCTGCTCGCGCCCTGACGTGTGTAGCGACTCAGAAGCAGAATATGCATCATGCCATCCCAAACCGTTTAAACCGCCCGCGCAGCAGGCCGATCAGCGGTTTTTCGACGTAATAGTGATACCCAATGCCCAACAGCACACTGGATGCAATCCCCAGCAGCATCCCCGCGCCCCAGTAGCCGTTAAAACGGCCAAGCAGACGCCCGGTCAAAGATACCAGGGGGTTGTGGATCAGATAAATCGAATAGCTGGCATCCCCCATCAACACCAGCCAGCGCGAAAACATCAGACCGATGCTTTGCTCCAGCAGCACGGCGGCCAGCACGAAGGCTGAAAAGGGAAAACCGAACAGTATTCTCGCCTCTTCGTGCAGAGGCTGCCGCAGCAATCCGACAAAAATGACGAGCCCGGCGCTTACGATAAACAGGGCATAACGGACGGAAATCAACCGAGCAATGCAGGCCACCGCCATACCCATCATGAATTCGAGGTTGAGAGGATGCACTAGCCTCGCAGATAAAGGTGAAAATTCGACTCCCCCGCTCTGCCATGCAGCACCCGCTATCGCCGCCATCCATACGGCAACAAGGGCGACGAACAACCGGTTGGAGACAAAATACAGGCAGAAAATCATGTAGAACATCAGTTCATGCATCAGCGTCCAGGCAACCGACAAAGCCGGCGGAGCGTGATCTGGCAGCAGCAGCAAAGAGCTAAGATAGCTAAATTCGCCGCGATTACCCTGACTTAAGCCCGGCAGCAGCAAATAACTCACAATCAGCAGGATGGAGACAGGCCAATAGGGCGGAAAAATACGCAAAAGGCGTTTACCGCCGTATTTTTTTAACGCATCGAAAGATTTCGGATCATCAAAATGGCTGCTCATGATGATGAATCCTGAAAGCACAAAGAAAAAATCCACCCCGAGAAAACCATACGCAAAGGCCGAATTCAGCCAGACGGGTATACTGCCTACAAATGCGCTGGTGCTCAGTGCCGTGTGATGCATGACCACCCCCAGCGCGGCCAGTGCTCGAAAAACCTGCAGGGAATTTTTCTTTTCACGCGGGACGGTGCCGCCATCCACTTTCCGGATAAGGGACTCAGGCAACATGGTCGGCCGTCCTGCATTCGATCCTGTCCGACCGGCCTGCCAGGCCCTTTTCAATCAGCGCAGCCGAAATATTATTCCCGACTCTGATCAGCCTTCTTTCTATCATTTCGTACTGAAAAATAACCAGAAAAAGCATGCCAGCGATCATCAGGGCATAAAAAGAAAATCCTGAATTTTGATATTTGGCGGTCGCGATCTGCTGCCACAAATAAATGCCGTATGATGCGCGGCCCAAGTAACACAAGCTCTTATTGCCCAGATAACGATCGATCCAAGAGCGTCTAAATACGGTCATCATCACCGTAACGGAGACTAAAGGCGGCAAAACAATCACCTCAGCCATGATAGAAAATTTGTTCAGCGGCAGTATAGAAATCATCAGCATGATTGAAATCAAAAATGCGGGCATGACTGAACTCAAAGACGAGAGACGTTGATTGATTTCGTCTTTGAACAGGGCAAAATAAACGCCCCATAACATGAAATCGAAAAACCTGATGAAACCCGCTGCCGTGTCCAGGTGAAAGAAATACAAGATCAGCGCAAGCAGCGGAAATACGATCAGCGCCGATAAAATCAGATGTGTTATTTTCAGTCTGTACAACAGCAAAAACAAAACCGGGAAGAAGATATAAAACTGCTCTTCATAGGAAAGTGTCCAGGTGTGGCCGACAAACCAGTGAACCGGAAAAAACACCCCTAGATTGGAAACGAACAACAGGGGTATCCATATCTCATCGCGATCGAACGAGATCAGCCCAAAGTTGGCGGCAAGGGAGATCGCCGCCAAATAAATCCACAGAGGGGGAAGAATCCGAAAGCACCTTCTGACATAAAAAGCCCGGATGGAACAGCGGCCTGACTTTTCAATCTCCCTTAACAGAGCGGAACAGATTACCAGTCCACTGATAAAGAAAAACACTTCGACGCCCAGCAACCCGATTCCTTCCAGACGTATTTTTTCGCTCAGCTCGGCGCCATATGCACGAGAGAACAAATGCGAAATGATCACGGCAAATACTGCAAAGAAGCGCCATCCGTCTATCTTGTCGATACGCATCAGATATAACGCTCCAGAACGTCGACTATTCTGCCGCCGGAATGCCCATCGCCATAAGGATTGTCTATACCCGCCATCCGATTGTATTTCTCCTCGGAATGCGTAATCTCAATAAACTTTTCATAGATATTATCGGCACTGACACCGGATAAAACCGCACAACCGGATGCTATTCCTTCCTGACGCTCTGTCACATCGCGCATCACGATCAAAGGAACATTCAAACTGGGCGCCTCCTCCTGAATGCCGCCGGAGTCGGTTAATATCAGCCAGGAGCGCTTCATCAGAAACACCATTTCGTCATAAGGCAGCGGATCGATCAGATGTACATTCCCATATGATCCCAGTTCTCGAAACACCACGGTTCTGACGTTGGGATTTAAATGCACCGGATAAATGATGGTCAATTCGGGATGGGTTTGGGCGATTTTCGAAATTGCCATGCATATCTGCCTGAAACCTTCCCCGAAACTCTCTCTCCTGTGCCCGGTCACCAAAAGTATCTTTTGCGTGCCGTCAAAAAGCTCCGAAAATCTGGCAACATACTTTTCCTGTACCTTTTCAACCTTGTTCATCACCGCCAGCAGGCTGTCGACGACCGTATTGCCAACCTGATAAATACCCGTATCTATCCCCTCCTTCAGCAGGGCATCGGTCGCAACGCCGGTGGGGGTAAAATGAAAATCGGCAACTGCACTGATGAGTCTGCGGTTGCTCTCTTCGGGAAAGGGCGACCATTTATTGCCGGTCCGCAAACCCGCCTCCACGTGTCCCACCCGGGTTTTATGATAATGAGCAGAAATTGCACCGACCAGTGCCGATGTGGTATCCCCTTGCACCAGCACGCAGCCATAACCGGATTCTGAAAAAAGTTTCCCAAGTTCGATAAACAGCGTTGCGGTCAAATCGGACAAAGATTGATTGCCTTTCATCACGTCCAATTCGATGTCAGGATCGACAGAAAACATCTCAAAAACGCTGGAAAGCATTTCCCTGTGCTGACCGGTAGAGATCAATACCGGTTCCAGCATCACGCTCTTTTTGAGGGCGAAGTAAACCGGCAGCAGTTTGATAGCCTCGGGTCGAGTGCCTACGATCAGAGCGACTTTATTGTTCATGGCATAACCGCAGCATTTCGTCAGAGAGCTTCTCTGCGTTAAATTCCGCGCTATAGCGGGTATCTAAGGAGTTTATTTCAAAGTAGCCACGCCGGTCATCGCACCAGGCGTGCCAGGCATTGAGCAGCAGCCGCATAATCCGGTCTATGTCGGCATGCTGTACGCAGTCCCCCATTTTGCTCTCCTCAATCATACGCAAGCTTGCACTATCCTGATCGGTGATAGCCAGCACCCTTCTTCCTGCCACCATATAATCGAGCAGCTTGGACGGGAAGAAAACCGCATCCTCAACATTTGCAAAATGCAAATCGATCAATATCAGCAGGTCTGCACTGTTTTGAAGTTCAACGGCAGCAGCATAAGACAGACTACCTATATGCCGGACTGAAATCGTTTCAACTGAAAAATACGCAGCATTCTTTCTGTCCAGCGATCCTGCAAAAACAACATCAAGATCCCTCACGACCTCGGGTCTTGATTTATCGAGCTCCTTTAGCGCGGTAAGCAAAGAATCCGGCGATCTGTTGCCAATCAGGCCACCGGTATAAACCAGCTTTAGCTTAGTGCCCTTTTTCCAGGGAATGACCTTTGCATGATTCGTCTCGTATACATTCGGAGAAAAAAACAATTTATCTTTTACCTCCGGATATTTGTTTGCGTACAGCTCTATGGTTTTATACGAAGTTAACGCAATCAAACTTGCACGATGCAAACAGCACCTCTCCATTTCAAGATTCCATGCTTTTGCCGGTTCAATTGAATGAAGTGCGCTGTAACACCACGGATCGCTCAAATGCATGACCCATGGAACATCAAAATAAACACTCAAATGGTAAGCCATTACCGTTGAGGAAAGCGGGAAAGAACGCGAATAGATGATGTCTGGCCTGACTTTTATTTCCTGCACGGCTTTCATCCAGTTTTTTTGGAAACGATATTTACTGTCGGGTCGGTTAATCATCCGTGGGAAAAATTTTCTCAACACATAGTTTAGATATTTGTTCTCAAAGAAATCACACTCGATTAATTGACGGTATCCTTGCAAATAGGAATTTAACGTAACATCAACCGGCATAAACAAGGTTGGATTTGGTGTAGTCAAAACATCGATGTTGAATCTGTTATTCATTTTCAAATATTTGAAATACTTCGCCACCTGTAGTGATTCAGGATCATTTTTTGGCGGAAATGCAATGCTGACAAAAAGCAGATTTTCCTTAGTCTTAGTATTAGTATTATTCATAAGGCTATTTCTTTGAAAAAATCCAGCGCACCGGATGCGGCACATCTCAGATGCAAAAAATTAGCAACTTCACTCCTGAAAAATATTCTGTCATCGATTAAATTAAAACCATGCTGGGTGGTAAATATATGCCGATAATGAGCACACAAATCATCTGGATGATTGGGGTGATGATTCCCCCATGGAAATGCATAGGCATTGATCGCAACACCCAGACTTTCAGAAATACGATGTTTGGAAATGATTGCGTCCATGATTCCTGTTCGGTAATCCGATTTGGTGTAGTCAATGTGATTACAGCCATGCGAGCCGATCGTCATACCATAATTTAACAATTTGACAGCTTGAGAAACATTCAGGGTGCGATAATGTCCCGTGTCAATTTCCAGATTTCTTGTCGATTTAATTTCGATATGATCAGGTACAGCCCCTGCTGTCATACAATCGGCAATCAAAAAGAATACTCCACTGATATCGAGATCTTTCATAGCAGGGGCTGCAAACTTTAAGTTGTCGATAAATCCGTCATCAAAAGTTAACAGTACGTTCACCCTGTCAGGACAGTAACCAAAGATACCGCCATCCTGATCAAATCTCAGTATCGAATATCTCTTTTTCAGGTAATGCAAACTCAAACGAAAATCTTCTTCAGAAATCGCATTGTCAAAGTACCTTCCAGGTTCAGAAATGCTGTGAAACATCAGGGCCTTGACTTTTCCTGCATTTTTCCACCTGAATAAAGCGTTAATAGCGGATAGTTCAAGCGTATAAAAAAGTATTTTTTTAAGCCGCTCTCGGTTCAACATCATGCGAAATTGCATTCAGTAGCAATCAGATTTCGTATCTGCCCCACGCTCAGCCAATCGGTATTTTTTCCGGAATGATATTCAAATGCATCGCTGACCGGACGTGCACCCGTCTTTTCGCAGTATTCATCACAACCCCAGTGACTATCCGGTGGACAAATCACATAGTATTTATCCCTTGAAACGGTGCTGGCGCTATCTGCCATGCTGAACATGATTTCATGAAGTTTTTCTCCGCTTCTGATACCCACATGACGGTGCTCGATGTCGGGTGCAATTGCGGCGGCGACATCGAGGATCCGGTAGGAATGGGCTATCGGTAAAATGATCTCGCCTCCCCATCCCTTTTCAAGGGCATACATAACCAGATCAATTCCATCCTGCATCGTGATGCTAAATCGCGTCATATCAGGATGGGTAATCGGTAAATATCCAGCCGATTTTTTCTTGATGAAAAAGGGAACAACGGAACCTTTGCTGCCGAATACATTGCCATATCTGACTACAGAAAATCTCGTACCAGATGGCTGATTTGCAAAAATAAACAGTTTTTCCAGACACAGCTTTGATGCGCCATATAGATTCGCAGGTGAGGCGGCCTTGTCGGTAGACAAGGCGACGACCTGACTGACCCCGTTTGCAAGCGCCGCATCGATGACATTCTGAGAGCCCAGAATATTTGTCTTAATGCACTCTCTGGGATTTTTTTCTGCTGCAGGAACATGTTTAATGGCTGCTGAATGGATGATGATATCCATTCCTTTGCTGACCTCCAGCATGCGGGCGTAATCGCGCACGTCTCCTAAAAGATATTTAACGGGACACCGATCAGGTGAAAATTCATTGGACATTTCATACTGTTTTTGTTCGTCACGGGAGAAGATGACAATTTCTGAAATATCCGGATATTTTTTCAACAAGTGAGCCACATAAGCCTTGCCAAATGACCCGGTGCCGCCAGTGATCAATATTTTCCTGTTGTTCATAATGTCTTTAACATCCCTAACATATCAATTTTCTGAGCAGCGGCACGCGCAACAGCCATGAAGAAGAAACCGCAGACAATATAAATACGGCCATCGTTGCAAGAAAAATTCCCAGCGCAGGATGATACAAAAATCCATTTATGCCGAACTTGTTCAGCAATACCATCCAGAAGGGATGTATCAGATAGATGCCAAACGTAACCATCGACAATTTTGATATCCATACACTTTCTATCCTTACATTCGATAAAATAATAAAAATGCAAATCGACATCATTACAACCAGAGGATTGGCATAGTTATACATCAGTTCCCAGGAATATCTTCCCAAGTCAGCATAAAGATAACTGACCATATATGAAATGATAAATCCTGAAACCATCGCTCCCAGCATCAATAATTTCCTGTTAATTTCTGTCTGAATATTCGACAAATAGTTTCCGGCAAGAAAATACCCGATATATGAAACTGTGTATGCGATAAAAATTGTTTCAAACGTTACATATATGGAATATGTAAAAGCAATCATAAACCAGAAGATCATGTGGACAAATCGATCACTTCTACTGCTGACCTGAATGATAATACGCAATAATGGCGTGATAATATATAGACCAAACAGCATATATAAATACCATAAATGAAAATATGGCTTTCCTGTTTTTATGCGATGTAAGGCGTCTTCAATTGAAAAATCATTGTTTAATCTGGCAGTTAATATAATATAAAACAAGGACCAGAATATCAGTGGCGTTAACAGCCTGTTCAGACGCTTCTTGTAAAATTCAATCGCCGTCTGACCGTTTGGATTAGTCAGTAAAAGAGCACCGCTGATCATGACAAATACCGGCACGCACCAGCGGCTATATGAATCGATAAGGTTGCCAATCTGCCAGCTTGAACTCGCAACATCCGGCGCTTTTGTGACGACTTCAGCGGATACGTGCAAACAAACCACGGCCAGCGCAGCCACGACCTTCATAAAATCCAACTGCCGGTTGCGTGCATTCAAGATTGCCATCCCCTTGTTAAGCGAATCAGGATTTCAGCAGCTCTGTCATGGCGGACTTAAATACCGGATTCAAGCTGTTAAATCCCCTGTATTCCAGCCCCACTTTTCTGCAGTGTTCTCGCCTTACCTCAGGTTCCATCTTTAGATACGCTTTTATCTCGGGCCATGCGGCCTTGATGTCGGACTCGACAAAATCGTTTACCACCACACCGACTTTCTTGTTTTCCGCATAAAGATAATCTTCAGAGACGCCCCTGGTGATCAGAAATGGCAGGCCCGCGCACAGATACTCGCCCACCTTGATATTTGAAATGAATTTTTTGGATGGTCCAGGCGGCACCGCAATGACTGCGAAATCGGCCGCGAAGTAATATCGGTGGATATCGGCGTAATCGCAGTGTATGAGCGTATAGGCTGCACGCGCCACGCCTGCCTGTTCGAACAAATCTATGATCTCTTCGTCAGGATGAGGCGTTACGATCAGAAAGTGCAGACTGGGCTCCAACTCCTTCAGCCAGCGGTACATCAGCGCGGTTTGTTCACGGTAATATAGACTGCCGAACTTTCCTGGATAGAACAGCACCCGTTGCTCAGGACCTATGCCCAGCTGATCGCGGGTTTCATCGCGCAACTTCTGATCGAAGGTGAATTTTCTGTCGTTGACGACAGTGGGAATCTTGAAAAATTTGCCTTTTATTTCCCATTCAAGCGCCAGCCTCTCCTCCATGAATCGCGTTCCAGATGCGACCGCAGTGGCGAATTTCGCCGCACGGCGTTCAAGAAAATGAGAAATTATGTATTGCAGGCTGTTTTCCCCCCACATGCCGTTGTCTCTGGCGTATTCGCTGTGCGGCTCAAACTGATACAAAAACAGCTTCATGCCGAATAATTTGCTAAACAGATAAGCGAAGGTTCCGGCGACCGAACCCAAAGTCACCACATGCCGGTATCCCCTGCCACGCAAAGATGCCGCCGTCATGGCTCCTTCCAGAAAATCGGCTAGTTTGCCGTTGAGATTGGTACCCGGATGCCATTTGAGCGCGGTCCACTCCAGCCCCCGCTCACGCCATTTTTCGACTCTGTCCTGTTGTTCCTCCGAGAGCGGATATCTGTCATCCTCATAGGACACCACATGAAAACGGATCAGATTGCCTTCCGCCTCCAGATAATCGGCGATATACAGCCAGAAATTCCCCTGTATCAGCGGGTCAAAAAGCCGGTTATAAAGGTAAATCATCACTTTTTGTCGCAAATCATTCTCCACGGATCATTTTTTCATCGAGTTGGTGTTTTTTCAGCAAGGCAGTGATTTTGTCCAGCTGCCTGTCGTAGCCGTGCTGCCGGGCGTATTCAATACGTGCGGCCTGCCTTTCCGGACTGTTGTAGTGTTTAAGATTTTCTGCGACCTCGGCAAATGCATCGGGAAAATCTGACGCTTTTTCCACCATCCTGAGCAGATGGCGCTTGTCTTTGTATTCGTCGGTATAGGTGGCGACGATGGTTTTTCCGCTTGCAAAATACTCCATCATTTTGTGCGGGCTGGCCTGATCCCTGTATCTTGATTCTCGATACGAGACCAGCAGAATGTCGGCATGCTGACAAATCGCGGGAATCAGGGCGCTGTCGACCTTGCCCCACCAGATCGCATTTTCATACTGCTTGCACGACTGCCTCAGTGTGCCGTTTTCCCGGTATCCGCCTACCAGATGAAAAGACACGTGGGAAAATTTCTTCACCAGCCCTGCCAGCAGATCCGTGTCCATATAAGCCATTTCAAGATTACCGATATAGGCAACATTGACAGTTGTCCTTTTGAAAAGGCTTAACTGGGATGCGGATAAATCGGGAATCCGCGAGGGAATTTCGACACCGTGGTGTATCTTGTAGATGCAGGGGTTATAGGATATCAGCCTATCCTTGATGAAATCGGTGGTGCAAAAGCAGATATCGGCCGAACTTGCCGCGATCTCTTCGTTGAAGTCCTGATTCAAATCGACCTGATGGTAAATTCTGAGGCGATTTCCGGCAAAATTCATGTCGAAAAATCTTGAATTTTCAAACAACCAGATCGTCGATACGCGTTTATGTATCGCATGTTCGACTTTTTCCAGCCAGCGCCTCTCAAGCTTGCGGCGCAGCCATTTCGGGTAATAGCGCAGACCCCTGGCCACCTTATCCCCCTCAACCCGGTAGAGGTTGTCGGCGATCTTCTCGAGTGAAAGAGTTTTTCTGGCGGGAGGATCGAGAAACAGGACGGTGTAACCGCGACGGGCAAGTTCAGTCGCGTAATGGTGCTTGCTCACCGCATGATCTGACCAGCGCTCGGGAGATATGATTAGAATAGCCATGTTTTCCTTTTAAATCAGTCTGTTCCAAACAAGTCACGACTGTATATCTTGTCGGATATATCCCGGATCTCGTCGCTGATTCGGTTAGCCACCACCACATCCGCCTCCGCCTTGAATTTCGCAAGGTCGTTCACGACTCTGGAACGAAAGAATTCGCCATCGGGAAAATCGGGTTCATAGACGATCACCTCTATGCCGCGGGCCTTGATGCGCTTCATGATCCCCTGAATGCTGGATGCTCTGAAGTTGTCGGAACCGCTTTTCATGATCAGGCGGTGTATGCCGACCACTTTGGGATTGCCCCTGCAGATGCTTTCGGCGATGAAATCCTTGCGCGTCGAATTGGACTTGACGATGGCGTGAACCAGGTTTTGCGGCACATCCTTGTAATTTGCCAGCAGTTGCCGGGTATCCTTGGGCAGACAGTAGCCGCCGTATCCGAACGAGGGATTGTTGTAGTGCTGACCGATGCGAGGATCAAGACAGACCCCCTCTATGATCTGCCGGGTATCGAGGCCATGCGAGGCCGCATAAGTATCCAGCTCATTGAAGTAGGCTACCCGCATCGCGAGGTAGGTGTTGGCGAACAGCTTCACTGCCTCCGCCTCGGTTGCATCGGTGAAAAGGGTGCAGATATCCTTTTTAACCGCCCCTTGCTTCAAAAGATCGGCAAAAATCGCGGCTCTTGCCGATTTCTCCCCCACCACGATGCGGGAAGGATGCAGATTGTCGTAAAGCGCACGCCCCTCGCGCAGGAACTCGGGCGAAAAAATCAATTTGTCGCAGGCAAATCTCGCCCGCATCCTGACCGTATATCCCACGGGAACGGTAGACTTGATCACCATCACCGCATCGGGATTGATCAACTGAACTTCTTTGATCACCGACTCTATCGAGCGCGTATTGAAGTAATTGGTGTCGGGATCGTAATCGGTGGGGGTGGCGATGATGACATAGTCCGCATCGCTGTAGGCCGAGTGCCGGTCGGTGGTGGCACGAAAGTTGAGTTTTTTGTTGAGCAAAAAATCCTCAATCTCTGCATCCGCAATCGGCGACTGTTTACGATTGAGTTTCGCCACCTTCTCAGCAACGATGTCCAGCGCGACGACTTCGTTGTGCTGTGAGAGCAGCATGGCGTTGGACAGACCGACGTAACCGGTACCGGCAATGGCAATCTTCATCGTGCTGTACCTATCTTAAATTCATTTAAAAAAACGCTCTCCAGCTGCTTCCCGATCACATCTGAGCCGAATAAGAGGATGGCCTTATCGGCAATCTCACCCGCGTTCCAGCGAGCCTTTCCCGACAGGGCAAACTGCAGCGCAGCCACCCACTCCTGATGGCTGTTTTCGACCAGTAAGCCGTTGCTGTCATTGACCAATTCCGGTATTGCGCCGACATTGGAAGCGATCACCGGCACGCCGCAGCAAAGCGCCTCGGCACAGACGACGGAAAAAGTTTCATAGCTGGATGCGTGCAGAAAAAAATCCGCATCGCGCATCTGTTCTGCGATCCTGGCTTTTTCCATCGCCCCCGGCAGCAGGATGGAATCTTCGAGTTTTTCCGTTGCAACGTAGTCTTTCATCTCCTGCCACTGCGTGCCGCTTCCGATGATGCGCAACTGCGCAGCCGGGCATAGGGTCAGAATGTCGCGAAAGGCGCGCATCACCAGCAAAGGGCGTTTGACTGGCGCCCAGGAGGCAACCATTAAAAATACCGGGGCGCGTCCTGACGGCTTATCCTTGAGATAGAACAGCCCGGGATCGACCGAATTGGGAACGATATACCTTGAAAAATCCTCAGCTTTGGCAAAACGCACGATGTCGTTCATCAGAGCATTTGAAACCGCAACGACCGGAATCTTGCAGTGAAAGATGTTCTGTATCCGCCCTCTTGCCGGGCTTGCCAAAGGCAGGTGAAATCCCTGCCGGTATGCCGACCAGTGCTCTGAAATTAGGATATTTTTTCCAAACAACAGACCAAACAGCTTGGGATAGCGCAGCAACGGATAGGCGATGTGCACATTGACGCCGTCCCACCACCGCCTGCCCTGACTGATTCTTAGCCATGCCAGTAAAGCCACATGCAGCAACTCGATAAGTCGCCATACTTTTATCCGGGTATCCAGAATCAGATAAGACTGCCCGTCTGCATAATTGCCCCGAAATATTCTGAACAGGCTACCGCAGCTTCTCACCTGAACATGACACAGCTGATGCCTTCCGTGCGGCGCAACCGCATCGAAATAAGCCTTGATAAACGGAGTTTCGTGGGCATTCCACAGATTGGGATACCAGTTGGTGATATGCAGGATGTTGCTCAAGATAGCTTTCCCGAAGATGGCATGAAAAATCGCTTCATCATCAGCAAGAGCAAGGGAAGCGGATTTGCCGAGCGGATGCAGATCCTCCTCAGGCGGTACAATCCCAGCCAGATTTCGGCGCTGAATTCCCATTCGTACATCGCATAGTGTTCGCCCTTCCAGTAGATGTAGCGGTAAAAAACCTCATCCGGCTTGTCGGGGAAAATGTGCTCGTGTGATTTCAACCAGTTAGCGAAGGCAATTTTTGCGTTCATCTTGACCTGCCCGTCCGTCACATCGGATGAGATGTTTACACCGCTCATGCGAAAGCTCATGGGAGCATCTTTGAGGCAGTAAATCAGGCCTCCTGAAGACGCATGCAGTATGGTGGCATGATCGCTGCCCCAGGCTTTTGGAAAATCGACAAATCCCCCGCAGTTCTCGAACGCCGAGCGCCTGAAGATGTTGTCCCCCAGTGAAGAACCGTTGCCGATACCGCGCAGCTGTCGCAGGTAGAACTGATAGTTGTCTTCAAACAGCGGATATTCTCCCGCCGGTTTGATCAGCGTCCCTGCCCCGTCGATGATGTTCAGCGGCAATCTGAACACCTTCACACGCGAAATGACCTCGCTTTGCAGCGCTGCATAAAATGCTTCAACGCAGCCTGGCGAAGGAAGATCGTCGTCAGGAATAAACCACAGCCACTCTTCCTGTCCTGCGAGTTTCAAACACCTTTCCCACTGCCTAGTCAGGCTGACATTGCCCAGTCTCTGGCTAAATCGACGGTAAACCAGATCAAGGCGACCGGCATACCGTTCTATCAACGCACCTGGATTTTCCGCCGAAGCGTCATCGCCGATATACACGGTGAAATTGCGGCAGGTCTGATTCGACAGTGCATCCAACAGCGCCTCGAAATGGGCGATTTTGTAGAACGGGATGATGATCGCCAGTTTATTCATAGCTTTTTCAGATGAAAATAAACTTCATCGATCCCAAACAGTTTTGCAAAATACCGCTCGTAGATTTCCTGAGTCGCATAATTGAAATTGACCGCCTTCATGAAGATCCGAGAGGGCATGCTGATTTTTTCGCCTTTCTGGCTGATCAGCAGCAGGTTCTTTTCCAGATGCAGCGAGTTGCGCTGATAAAATTTCGGAACCCCTCTCTTATAGAGGCTGTTGGTGGAAAAATAGGAAGTGGTATACAAACCGAAGAAACACTTATGGGTAGGATCGCTGTAAAAATAAGGATTGCTCCAGTGGGGAACCCAGCCGATTTTCACCCCGCCTGTTTTTAACACCCTCGAAATCTCCGCTATCAGGGCGGCAAGATCGTCGATATGTTCGAGGAGATGATTCGAATAGATTCTGTCCACTGAGTTATCCGGAATAAACGATAACCCCTGATTGAGATCGGCCTTGAAATCGACGTTATCAAGATCAAGCTGATCAATTCCTATGGTGTTGGCAAAGCGCTTGTTGTTTCCGCAGCCCAGTTCTATCGCTATTTCAGCGCGGCCCTGCACCAGCGCCTGCCATCTTTCTTTATCTTCCAAGAGATTCTCCGTAAATAGTTTGCATCCGGCTTTGCGTATTCATCATGCTGTTTTTCTGCGCAACGGCATCAGTTCACTGATTCTGGAAATATCGGTGCGAGCCAGATACAAAGACGCCAGCAGCGGGATGACAAAGATCAGCGCAGTGGTTAAATTGTGCTCCAGCGAAAAACAGAGCACGGTTGAGGTGCACACCAGGGCAATCGGATACAGGCTCTGCATCAGGGTTTGCCTGAGCGCCCCTGCCATCAGCAGCATGAGCAGCGTATCGAGCAGGATGCGAGAGCTCCAGGCCGCAGCCGCCCCGGCGATCCCCCAGCGCTGCAGCGCCATCCAAAGCATCAGCAGATAGACGGGAATCTCGATCAGGTAGATAAAAACGATGCCTCTTAGCTTGCCAGTGGCTTGCAGTCTTGAAAAATGCGGGACGGCAAAGCCATTGATCCAGACGCCGATCAAAAGGATCTCACCGACATGGCTGGTATGTTCGGCATAGGCGCTGCCCAGCCACAAATTCAGGAAGGGCTGAACGAAAAACATGCCCGCAATGACCAGCGGGGTCATCACCGAAATCAGGCTTTGCGTCGATCTCATCGCCAGCGCGTTCAGTTCATGCTCGGCTGCATGTGATGCCAGACGGGGGAAGATCGCACCGGAGAGGCTGCCCGAAATCAGCTGCAGGCGCGTCACCAGCGTATAGGGTATGGTGTAATACGCAACCGCCCTGCTGCCCATGACCGAGGCGATGAACAGCCGGTCGATCGAAATCAGCAAGGGCGCCAGCAATGAGATCAGCGTCACACCGCCACCGTAGTTCAACAAGGGTCTTAAGTGCATCCGTTCAAAGCGTGCCCCGGCGGTTAGCGGCACATGTTTTTTGCACAACAGATAAAACCAGAAGATGCCGGATAAAGAACCGACAAACGCGGAAGGAACCAGGTAAGCCAACTCCTGATGGCCAAGCTGGGCGATGATCAGCGGCACGATCTGGTTGAGCACGTTAGTGGTGATCGCGACGATGTTCATCTGGAAGAATTTCTCCCTGGCCTGCAGCGCGCCGCTCATCACCGAGGTTACAAGCAAAACAGGCAAGGCCGCCATCAGCCAGGGCACAGCCTGCAGGGCTTCCTCACGGCCCGAGTCGCTGATGCTGACCAGATATTGCAATGACAGATCAGCAACAGCCCACAGCGTCAGGCCGCCGACTATCCCCAATACCGCCGTCAACAGCATGGCAGTCCAGAGTATGTCTGCCGCCTGCTGCTCCGAACCCAGACGGGCGATCCTCTGAGCGGTCGCCTTGCCCAGACCGAAGTTGAAAAACGAAAAATAGGACAGCAGCACCCATATCACAGCAAGCGTTCCGTAGCGCTCTTCGCCTATCACCTTCAGATAAATTGGCACCGTCACCACCGTCACCAGCAGCGGCAATATGCCCCCCATCAGGTTGGCCAGGGTGTTTTTAGCGATGCTCATCGGGCAGCCTTGAGATACCAGTCTATGCCGGCTTTTAGCCCGTCGACGATCTGGTGGCTGGGCTGATAACCCAGCAGCGTGGCGGCCTTGCCGATGTCGGCAAGCGAATGGCGTACATCGCCGCCGCGAAAGTCGCGATAGATGGGGCAAGCGGTCTTCAGATGTGGATAGGCTTGCAGCAGATTCAGCCTCAGCTGCTCATATAGCTGATTGAGCGTGGTGCGCTCCCCTACCGCCACGTTGTAGATCTGATTGACCGCCGCGGAAGTTTCACAGGTTGCGGCCAGCAGATTGATCTGGCGCACATTGTCTATGTAACAGAAGTCCCGGCTGGTTTCGCCATCGCCGTTGATATAGACATTTTCATCTCGCATCATGCCGGATATCCATTTCGGGATCACTGCGGCATAGGCGCCATCGGGATCCTGACGCGGGCCGAACACGTTGAAATAGCGCAGACCTATCGCATTAAGACCATAGGTGCGCGCAAACACATCCGCGTAGAGCTCATTGACGTATTTGGTGACCGCATAAGGCGAAAGCGGGCGACCTATCCTGTCCTCGACCTTGGGCAAGCCCGGATGATCACCGTAAGTAGAACTGGAGGCGGCATAGACGAATTGTTTGACTTTTGCATCGCGCGAGGCGACCAGCATATTGAGAAAACCGTCGATATTGGTATCGTTGGTCGCAACGGGGTTTTCAACAGAACGCGGCACGCTGCCTAAAGCTGCCTGATGCAGCACATACTCGACCTTGTGCGTCCTTGATGTCACCCCGGATTCCTTAAAAGTCATCGCCCTCTGGCAATCATCCAGATTGCGGATATCGCCCCGCATGAAACTGAAATTTTTCCACCGCGACGAGCCTGCGATCGCTTCCACCTCGTCCAGATTGGCCTGATGACCGGTTGCAAAATTATCCAGCCCCACCACCCGCTGATTGAGTTTCAGCAAGGTTTCCAGCAGACTGCTGCCGATAAACCCCGCCACTCCGGTGATGAGCCAGGTATGGGGTTCGTCTGCCAGCCGCATCTCAAGCTGTTTGTAGGCAGTCATGGTTACAGCCGCCACAGCGCGTAACCTGCCGCTTTAATCGCTTCGGCAGAATAAGCCGATTTGATATCGATAAAAACGCCGCCCGGTTTTAACCAGGCCAGCAGCTGATCTAAAGGCCGGCTGATGTATTCCCGGTGCGAGACGGCAGCGACAACGGCATCGACCTGTTCGGGAAGATTTTCCCAGTCAGACAGATTGATGCCGTACTCATGTACCGCCTCACCGTTCGACGCCAGAGGATCATGGACACTGACCGCGCAACCGAAAGACTGCAATTCCCTGACCAGATCCGCCACCTTGCTGTTGCGCAGATCCGGACAGTTCTCCTTGAAAGTCAGCCCCAGCACGGTGATTTTTGCCCCCTTGACGCTGCCACCGCTCTGTATGATCTTCTTGACGGTCTGCTGCGCCACATACACGGCCATGCCATCGTTGATGCGGCGACCGGCCAGTATCACCTGAGGGTGATAGCCGTTCTTATCCGCCTTATGCGTCAGATAATAAGGATCCACCCCGATGCAATGACCGCCCACCAGACCGGGGCGGAACGGCAGAAAGTTCCACTTGGTCCCCGAGGCATTGAGCACGTCCAGCGTGTCTATTCCTATCGTGTTGAAGATGATGGACAACTCGTTCATCAGCGCGATGTTCAGATCCCGCTGGGTGTTTTCAATCACCTTAGAGGCTTCGGCCACCTTGATGCTGCACGCTTCGTAGACGCCTGCCGTGATCACCGAGGCGTAAACCGCACTCACGGTTTTTAGCGTCTGCGGGGTATCGCCGGAAACCACTTTGAGTATCTTGGTGACCGTGCGTTCCTTATCGCCCGGATTGATGCGCTCCGGACTGTAACCGACGAAAAAGTCTTCCTTCCACTTGAATCCGGAATGCTTTTCAATCAGCGGAATGCAAACTTCTTCGGTCGCCCCCGGATAGACGGTGGATTCAAATACGACGATGGCGCCGCGTTTGAGATGCTTGCCTACGCTCTCCGAGCTTTTAATCAAAGGGGTAAAATCGGGCTGATGGGCATCGTCAACCGGGGTGGGAACCGCCACGATGATAAAATCCGCATCGCTTAGCACCGCAGGATCGGTATGGCAACTTAGTTGCGTGGCAGATTGAAAATCGTCAGAACTGACCTCGCCGGTCGGATCGATGAAATTGCGGTAAGCCGCAACTTTTTCATGGGATAGATCAAGTCCGGCAGTTGGATATTTTTTGCCGAACTCGACCGCCAGCGGCAAGCCGACATAACCTAAACCGACGACAGCTATTTTCATGTATTCCATCTCTCAAGGTGTTAAACGCCCCGCTCGCGCGGGTGTTTCGATGAGGACGCAATATAGGTTCAAGCCTTAGGCGTGTACATATGCCAAAATGCCTAGATAAACAGGCAGAAATCAGCCCGAAATTGACAATAACATAATGTATATAAACAACATTTATAAAGTCAAAATGTCCGAATAAAATTTACAGAAAGTGTAGATAAGCCATTCGGTGCAGTAGACGACGAGCACTCATGGTTGCATGAGGGCAACAGATGCTGCGCAATCGGCAGATTATCGGGAGCAGCTAGGGTGTAGAGTCCTTTGAAAACCCCAATTAGAAATGAACAAAGGGTTAAGGATTTATGCCTAACCATTTGATATTGCATCATAATTGGTGAGACATAAACGATAAATCCGGGTATTGGGAATCGCTTGTCATACTGCCGCCCTGGAGGACAGGATGCCGCAGCGTTAAAAAAACCGTTTACACAAAATCTAAGACACCCTCTTATCAGGCTGCGAAAGCATCGCTATTCCTATCAATAAGTTTAGTGGGCGAATTATACCGAATCAGGAAATATCGGTATTCCCCTTCCATCACTCTGGTCCCGGTACATTTTAACTTTCCTCGTTAGAATTTATCATAACTAGCCGACTGTCTGAAATCCGCGTCAGCTAAAAGTCCCCAGTAACATCGAGCGAAATCGACTGTGCATCAAAGCTCAAAGTCGTCCGTTGTTGCCGGGCTGCGCTCGGCACGACGGATATGCAAAACTTCAACGTCGGTGCGAACCCGATAAAACACCAGAAATATGCCGCTGGCCACGACCAGACGACGGATGCCGGGTGCTAGCTCATACGGCGATCCAACCTCTGGCATGTCCTTGAGCGATAGAACCGGCTGCTTGATACGTGCAATCATTTTGCGAGCCAGCACATCGCCGCCTACTTCTTGATAATATTGGCCGAGTTCAAACAGATCGTCCTTGGCTTGATCGAGCAGCCTAACCCGCATGGCGAGCTTCTAATTCCGCGAACACATCCTCAGCCTCATGCCAAATCGCGTTAGGTGAGTTCGCCAACATGATGCGTTCATCCAGCACACGTTTTAAATCGGCAGCTTCATGCGCTGCTTTAAGTGCCAGTGATTTATCGGGTCTCAACGTGCGCAATAAATCCGCTTGTTCGGGTTGCCAAGCTTCCGTGTCGACAGCCGCTTTCCATATCCCCATTTCGCGCAGCAGAGTCAGAGCCTTGCGTGGATCGCCGAATAGTCTGGGCTGCTTCTTGCGCGTATCCACGAGGGTCGCACCCCCACGTCGTGTTTCTGCTTGTATCTCAAAACCGGCACCATGTGCCTTGAGTACAACCGACACAATGCCACCGGATTCAACGGTGGCACGAAACTGTTCCAAGGTCAGATTCTGCATGATGAATAAAATTCCATAATATGACGTGTTCATTATATGCGATTTGTAGAATCAAACTATAATAACTCGCATGTTATTCTATTTTAAAGTTGTAGCCATTTCGTCGTGGGTGTGAGTTTTAGGTATTATCGTAACACTTTGATTTTAAAATATATTTATTGACTTAATCTGTGTTTTATGTTGGAATTCAACATGCGCAGCAATATGCGCAGCTTTGCAAAAAAATGAATGCTTGAGAGTTCCTAGCAAAAGCATTGCTGCTCGCAGTTTCAACCTTAAAACCTCTCTCCCTGTAACACCCCAACCTGAAGCTAACCAATCCTGACTTAAAACTCAGGCTACTTTCGTTCGCCCATAGAAAAGGAAAAAATCATGAATACCAGCCCAATCCTCGTCATTCATTCTGTTTGAACTTGGTCAAGTCGTTGCCACACCCAACGCACTAAAAGTGTTGGATAAACAGGCCGTCAATGCGTCTGTGCTGCTGAAACGTCATCAAAGCGGTGACTGGGGCACCGTGCCGGAAGAAGACGCCCAAGAAAACCAAGCATCAGTTACCAATGGCAACCGCATTCTGTCGAGTAAAGGCAGCTATGCGGCACTGGCTGATACCATGCAGGCAATAAAAAAGGGCAGCTTGAATAATCAAGTGCCCATTTTTATACCTAATTGGTGCGCCCGGAGCGATTCGAACGCCCGACCCCTTGGTTCGTAGCCAAGTACTCTATCCAGCTGAGCTACGGGCGCAAACTTTTACTGCAAATCAATACATCACTGCTACATCCGAAACTGGTGCGCCCGGAGCGATTCGAACGCCCGACCCCTTGGTTCGTAGCCAAGTACT
>CAYPIG010000027.1:0-32608 GCA_964410705.1 uncultured Gallionella sp. | reverse complement strand
TTCCTGCAACGTGGCGCGCGGTTCGGGCATGGGCGGCTATCCCGGCGGTCAGTTCGACATCCCGCGCAACATCATCAAGGCGGTGGCAAACAATTATGTCGAGATGGATCCTTCGACCACTCATGAGCGCACCTTCTGCTGCGGCGGCGGGGGCGGTCTGTTGACCGATGATCTGATCGATGTGCGCATCAAGGGGGCTCTGCCCCGCATGGAGGTGCTGCAACAGGTCGCCGATCAGCAGGGGGTCAATTTCATGGCCTGTATCTGCGCGATCTGCAAGGCGCAGTTCACCAAGGTTTTACCGATATACGGATTCGACCGGAGAGTGGTGGGCGGTGTCCATCAACTGGTCAGCAATGCGATTAAGCTGGGTTAAGTCACAATTTACTGGAGGCAGGTCGATATGTCAGCAATAACTCCCCAAAAAATTACTTTCCGCCGTTACAAAGACGGTGAAAACAAGGTGCGCAACTGGAGCGACAAGATCTTCCAGGCAGGCTATTCGTACAAGTGCCCGACCTATGTGCAGTCGACTCCTCCCTGTCAGGGCAGCTGCCCTGCCGGCGAAGACATACGCGGCTATCTGGCCATCGTGCGCGGTACCGAGAAGCCTCCGGTCGGCAAGGACGGCAAACCTGCCATGCCCTGGCAGGAATATGCCTGGCGCCGCCTGACTCAGGCTAACCCTTTCCCTTCCGTGATGGGCCGCGTCTGCCCCGCTCCTTGCGAGAGCGGTTGCAACCGAAACGCGCTGGAAGACCATGTCGGCATCAATTCGGTAGAGCACTTTCTGGGCGAATATGCGATCGCCAACAATCTGGCGTTTCACTGCGATGCGGCGCCTACCGGCAAGAAAGTGGCGGTGATCGGTGGCGGACCTGCCAGTCTTTCCTGCGCCTATCAGCTCACACTCAAGGGGCACGAAGTCACCGTGTTCGACGATCATGAATTTTTGGGCGGCATGATGCGCTACGGCATTCCGGGTTTCAGAACGCCGCGCACCGTGCTGGATGCTGAAATCCAGCGCATCCTCGATCTGGGCGTCAAGACCCGCATGAACTGCCGTGTCGGCACCGATGTCACTCTGGAGCAGCTGCGCAGCGAATTTGACGCGGTCTTCCTGGGAATGGGGGCGCAGGCCGGACGCGCGCTGCCGCTGTCGGATGCTGCAGCGCCCAACGTGGTGACTGCGACCGCCTTCCTGAAGGCTTTCAACGACGGCCGTCTGCAGCATGTGGGCAAGCGCGTGGTGGTGGTCGGCGGCGGCGATACCTCTATCGACGTTGCGACCGTTGCCCGCCGTCTGGGTCATCTGGAAGCTTCCAAGCCGACCGATTTCGAGATGGCGATCACAGGTCAGATGGCTCACGATGTAGCGGAAGTCTCGGCCAAGCAGGGTGCGGAAGTGACGCTTACTTCTATCTTCAACATCGACAAGATGCAGGCGAACAAGCACGAGATCGAGCAGGCGCTGGCCGAAGGCATCCATATCAGAGGCTCTCTGGTGCCGGTGGGCATCGTGCGCGGTGCGGACGGACGCGCCACGGCACTGCGCGTTTGTCAGTGCGAAGCGAAGATGGTGGGCAGCCGCCTCGAAGTCAAGAACATCGAGGGCACCGAGCAGGACATCGAAGCGGATCTGATCGTCTCGGCGATTGGTCAGGCGGTCGATTTCACCGGTCTTGAAGAATTCAACAACGGCAAGGGCGCAGTGACCACCGATCGCAACTATCTGGTCAAAGGCCAGCAAGGCGTGTTCGCAGGCGGCGACATCATCAAGCCGCATCTGCTGACCACTGCAATCGGCCACGGTTCGATCGCAGCCGACGGTATAGACTGCTACCTGAAGGGAATCGAACTTGAGAAGCGCCCCAAGATAGACGCGCACCAGTTCGATCTGATCAGAAAGATGGCGGAGAAGGGCCTCGAAGTCAAGGAAGTGCATGAGCCCTTGCGCGGCACCTGTGATTCGAATGTCGCCGTCCACAATTTCGACAACCGTTCCGACCGTTACGTGATTCCGCACGACAAGCTGTTCATGGGGCATTTCTCGGTGGTTGAGCGCAATATGCGCGACATCGTGACGCTGGATGCGCAGTCTGCGCTGGGTAATTTTGACGACCGGCTGGGTGTGCTGGTGCAGGAAAAGGCGGTGGCCGAGGCCAAGCGCTGCATGAGCTGCGGCATGTGCTTTGAGTGCGACAACTGCGTGGTGTACTGCCCTCAGACCGCGGTGTCCCGCGTACCCAAGGCCAAGGCCACGCTGGGCCGTTATGTACAGACCGATTACAACAAGTGCATAGGCTGTCATATCTGTGCGGATGTGTGTCCGACCGGATACATACAGATGGGTCTGGGCGAGTAGCGCGACATGGCTCAATCTGCATGGATAGCTAAGCTCGCACTGGGGCTGCTGACGGGGATGATGTGCATGTCCGCCTGGGGCGCCACGCCCTATAAGCTCGATGTCGGCAGGGGCGGTGAGTGCGTCAAGGATGCTCAGTGGATGCGAGCCAATCACATGCATCTGCTGAAGCATCAGCGCGACGAGGTGGTGCACAAGGGCGTGCGCGACGACAAGATCAGCCTTAAAAACTGCATAGAGTGTCATGCCAGCCTCAAGGATGACAGCGTGATCGCCAGGGAAGACAGTTTCTGCGTCGCCTGCCACCGCTATGAGGCGGTCAAGATAGACTGTTTTGAATGCCATTCGGGCACCCGCAAGAGCGCCTGGATGAAAAGGAATGCGAAATGAGTGAGATGCAGCGCAGAAGTTTTCTGAAGACTTCCTTAGGGCTTGCCGCCGTTGCGATCGCCCCGGGCTTCTTGCTGTTCGACGTGGCGCACGGCAATCCTCAGGCTGCATCGGCCAAGGTGCGCTGGGGCATGCTGATCGATACGGCGAACTGCGGCGGGTGCACCGAGTGTGTGACCGCCTGCAACAAGGAGAACGGTCTGTCCGGTGGCACCTCCTCCACCGATGCGCAGTGGATCAGAAAAATAGAGATCAAGGATATTTCCGGCGGGCGCACCATGTCGCTGCCGATGATGTGCCAGCACTGCGAAAAACCGCCCTGCGTGGATGTCTGTCCGACCGCCGCTTCCTTTAAACGTGCGGACGGCATCGTGCTGGTCGACCGTCACCTTTGCATAGGCTGCCGCTACTGCATGATGGCCTGCCCCTACAAGGCGCGTTCCTTCGTTCACGAACCGCTGCAGGACCAGAATCCGGATGTGCCGCGCGGCAAGGGTACGGTGGAAGCCTGCAGCCTGTGCGTGCACAGGATAGACAGAGGAGATCAGCCTGCCTGCGTGGAAGCCTGCCCGAACAAGTCGATACTGTTCGGCAATCTGAACGACCCTGACAGTGAAATCTCCAGAAAAGTCGCTTCGGTGGCCAGTGCGCATGTGCGTGCGGACCTGAATCTCAATCCCGGCATTCGTTACCAAGGACTGTAAGCATGTCGAATCCCAATAAGTCTCAATTGTCTGCGCTGCAGCTCAAAAACCGTCTGTACTATGTGCTGCTGGCAGTCGGCGGTCTCTTCGTGATGGCAGGGCTTTATGCCGTGCACATGATGGAGGAGCACGGCCACATCATCAGCGGCATGAACAACCAGATCGTCTGGGGACTGCCGCATGTGTTCGCAATCTTCCTGATCGTGGCAGCCTCCGGGGTGCTGAATGTCGCATCCATCGGTTCGGTGTTCGGCAAGTCGATATACAAGGCGCGCGCGCCGCTGGCCAGTCTGCTGTCCATCGCCATGCTCTCGGGAGGACTGGCGGTGCTGATGCTGGATCTTGGGCGTCCAGACCGCATCATCGTGGCGGCGACCAACTTCAACAGCACCTCGGTGTTCGCCTGGAATATCGTGCTGTATTCGGGCATGTTCTCTCTGGTCGCAGTCTATCTTTGGACCATGATGGAGCGCCGTCTCAACGTGTGGACCAAGCCTGCCGGTATCGCGGTGTTCGCCTGGCGCTTCATACTGACCACCGGCACCGGACTGATCTTCGCCTTCATGACCGCGCGTCAGGCCTATGGATCGGCGATGCTGCCGCCCATGTTCATCGTGCTGTCGTTTGCCTGGGGGCTGGCGGTGTTTCATCTGGTTCAGACTACGATTTACGTCTGGAACGAAAAGCAGCTCGACCCTGCCATCATGCAGCGCAAGAAAAATCTGCTGGGCGTATTCGTGCTCGCATCGCTTTATATGGTGAGCGTCTATCACTTCACCAACCTGTATTTTGCGCACCGCAGCGGTTTTGAACACTTCATTCTGGTCGATGGCGGCATCTATCCGTCGCTGTTCTGGTGGGTCTATGTGCTGCTGGGCAATGTGATTCCGCTGGCGCTGATCTATCTGCCGGGGATGGGGAAAACCCGTTGTGTGATGGCCGCCTCCGCCGCGGTGGTGTTGGGTGCTCTGGCTTTTTTGTATGTGTTCATCATCGGCGGTCAGGCTTATCCGCTCGATATCTTCCCGGGTCATGTGGTAGCCAGCAGTTTCGGCGACGGACAGATAGGGCAGTATTCGCCTTCTCTGTATGAGGTCTTGTTGGGCTTTGCCGGGCTTGCGATTGCCTTTATCATCACGACCGTGAGCGTGCGTGTGCTCAATTTCATGCCTCACGATAAACCCTATATCGCAGATTAGTCCGTCAAGAAAGCTGCCATGAATCAGATGCTCATTTCGGCAGCGCACAAATCCTCAGGGAAAACGATGGTCAGCATCGGGCTGTGCGCTGCGCTGAGCGCGCGCGGCCACTGCGTTCAACCGTTCAAAAAAGGGCCGGATTACATAGACCCGATGTGGCTGTCAAAGGCGGCAGCCCGCCCCTGTCGCAATCTCGATCTGTATCTGATGGACCGCGAGGCGATCGTCGATACCTATGCCCGTCACAGCAATGAGATCAATCTGGTCGAAGGCAACAAGGGGCTCTACGACGGGCTGGCGCTGGACGGCAGCAACAGCAATGCCGCGCTGGCCAAGATGCTGGGACTGCCGGTATTTCTGGTGATAGACGCGCGCGGCATGACGCGCGGCATCGCGCCGCTGATACTGGGTTATCAGGCATTTGACCGCGACATCAACATCGCCGGGGTGATCCTCAATAATCTGGGCGGTGGACGCCATGAGTCCAAGCTGCGCGCGGTGATCGAACACTATACCGATGTGCCGGTGATAGGTGCCCTGCATCACGACGAGCGACTGTCCATCGTAGAGCGCCACCTGGGGCTGATGCCCAGCAATGAGTCCAGGGTTGCGGCCGAAAAGATCGCCCGGATAGGCGAGGCGATAGAGGCGCAGGTCGATCTCGATAAACTGCTGAGCCTGTCAGTTGGCTTGCCTATGCAGATTGCCAACAAGGCGGCGAAATTCCCGTCACAGCGCCGCGTCCGCATCGGTATCGCAGAAGACCGCGCTTTTGGTTTTTACTATGCGGACGATCTGGATGCGCTGGCCGATGCCGGTGCCGATCTGGTCCCGCTCGATACGATCAACGATCAGTGTCTGCCCGACATCGACGCACTGTACATAGGCGGCGGTTTTCCCGAGACCTGTGCAGAGGAGCTGGAGGCCAATGTCAGCTTGCGCGATGAAATCAAGGCGCGCATCGAATCGGGTATGCCGACCTATGCCGAGTGCGGCGGACTGATGTATCTGTCGCGCGGCATCGAATATCAGGGGCGCGTCTTCAAGATGGTCGGCGCAATTCCGGGGGATGTGAAGATGCATAGCAAACCGGTGGGCCGCGGCTATGTGCATCTTAAGGAAAATCAGAGCCACCCCTGGCCTAGACCGGATGCTCCGGCAGATCAGATCAGGGCGCACGAGTTTCACTATTCTTCGCTGGAGAATCTCCCCGAAGACAGCCGTTTCGCATACCATGTCGATCGCGGCTACGGCATAGACGGCGAGCGTGACGGCATCGTGCTGCACAATCTGTTAGCCTCCTATACCCATCTGCGCACGATAGGCAGTTGCTACTGGGCGACCCGATTCGTGGCTTTTATCCGACAACAACAGCGAGAAAATTAAATGAGTTTTTTTGAAGCTGCCATCTTAGCCTTTGATCAGGCGAATTCTGAAGATCCCAATATAGAAATTTCTGAGGGGCGTGAATATCCCAAGGAACTGTTGTACAGCCAGCGCATGAGCCAGATGCTGCAGCGCTATGCGCCTGAAGCTTCCGAAGCGGTAAAACTGGCGGTTCACGCTCAGCATATCCAGCGCTGGAAGAGCCCGCGCAGCGATTTCCCCATGGATAAGCCTGGCTACATGCTGTGGCGCACCGGACTGTACAAGTTCCATGCCGAAACGGCGGGCAAGCTGATGAAGCTCGCAGGTTACGATGAGGAGATGATAGAAAGGGTTAAGACCATAGTCAGCAAGAAGGGGCTCAAGACCAATCCTGAGACGCAGCTGATGGAAGACGTGGTCGATCTGGTGTTCATCGAACACTATATGCTGGCCTTCGCGGCCCAGCATCCCGAATACGACGAAGCCAAATGGCTGCTTATCATCAAAAAGACCTGGCAGAAGATGTCAGAAAGAGCGCATGAGTTTGCGTTGGGCGGCAATATCGCACTGCCCGAGCCGCTGGTGCCGCTGATTTTGAAGGCGATAAAGTAATGGATTACCTGCCGATTTTCATGAATGTGAAAGGCCGTCTGTGCCTGGTGGTGGGCGCTGGCGAAGTGGGCCGACGTAAAGCGGGTGTATTGCTCGATGCCGGTGCCGCAGTTCGCGTGGTTGCACCCGATGCGGACCGCGTGGAAGGCGTCGAGGCGATCAAGGCGCGCTTTGAGGAAAACCATCTGGAGGGCGTGACGCTGGTGATCGCGGCGACCGATGATCGCAGTGTGAATCAACGGGTGTCTGAGCTTGCCAGGCAGCGCGGCATTCCGGTCAATGTGGTCGACGATCCTGAGCTTTGCAGCTTCATCATGCCGGCTATTCTGGATCGTTCGCCCTTGATGGTAGCGTTTTCCAGCGGCGGCGCATCCCCTGTGTTAACCCGCATGATGCGCGGTAAATTGGAGTCTGTGATCCCGCAGAACTACAGCCGTCTTGCCGCATTCGCCGAGCGCTTTCGCGAACAGGTCAAACAGCGGGTGAGCAATCCTGCCAAACGCCGTATCTTCTGGGAAAATACGCTGGACGGGGTGGTTGCGGAAAAAGTGCTGACCGGGGATGAAGCGAGCGCTGAGGCGATGCTTACGCAGATGCTGGCCGATGAGGACAATATCGTGCGCGGCGAGGTTTATCTGGTGGGGGCAGGTCCCGGAGATCCGGATCTATTGACTTTCCGCGCGCTGCGACTGATGCAAAAAGCCGATGTGGTGGTCTACGACAACCTGGTCTCCAAACCCATCGTCGAGATGACCCGGCGCGATGCAGAGCGCATCTTCGTCGGCAAGAAGCGCGCCGATCATACGCTGCGTCAGGAAGAGATCAACGAGCTATTGGTTAGACTGGCCCGGCAGGGCAAGCGGGTGCTGCGGCTCAAGGGCGGCGATCCCTTCATCTTCGGCAGAGGCGGCGAGGAGATAGAGACTCTGGCCGCCGAAGGCATTGCCTTTCAGGTGGTGCCCGGCATCACCGCCGCCTCGGGGGTGGCATCCTATGCCGGCATTCCGCTCACTCATCGCGACTATGCGCAGTCCTGCATGTTCGTCACCGGCCATCTTAAAGACGGCACGATGAATCTGGACTGGGATGCGCTGGCCAGACCCAAACAGACCGTGGTGGTTTACATGGGGCTGCACGGATTGGATACCTTGTGTGGCGAACTGATCGCTCACGGCATGCCCGATACGACGCCGATCGCGATCGTGCAGCAGGGCACCACGCAGAATCAGCGTGTCGTCACGGGGTCTCTGGCAACCTTGCCCGGCATCGCCGCGGTCGAAAAGCTGCAGGCTCCGACGCTGATCATCATAGGCGGCGTGGTTGAGTTGCGCGAAAAACTGCAGTGGTTCCATCCCGAGCAATCCTGAAGCATCCGCTTTCAGGCCATATTCAAACACAAAGGAAGCTAGATGAAATTCACAAAAATAGTACTGGGTGCAATGCTGATGCTGACAGTTGGCGCAGTTCAGGCCGATGCCCTGCTCAAGCCCTTTGTGCTGGCCTCGAAATCGGCGGGAACGGTGGCGGAAAAGTCGGCTCAGGTAAAAACGGCCTTGCAGGCGGGCGGTTTTACGCTGGTCGGTGAATATGTCCCTTATCCCGGCGTCGATATCCTCATCGTTACCAGCGATGAATTGAAGAAAAATGCGGCTGCCGCCGAGTTCGGCGGTTATGGTGCGGTGCAGCGCATATCGGTCGCCGAGGCAGGATCTGAGGTGCAGGTGAGCTATACCAATCCTGTCTATATGGCGGCGGTGTATCGCATGAGTAACGATCTGTCCGGCGTGGCAAGCGCTTTGTCGAATTCGCTGGGGCGGCTAGAGGAGTTCGGCTCGGCGCGCGGCATGACGGCAAAACAGGCGCGCAAATACCATTACATGGTGGGGATGGAGTATTTCGATGAACCTAACGTGCTGGCCGAATACAGCAGCCACGAGGAGGCGGTTGCGGCAGTGGACGCTAAACTGTCTGCCAACAAAAACGGTATTTCCAAGGTCTATCGTGTCGATGTGCCCGGCGGCAAGGAGAGCGTGTTCGGGGTTGCGATGAAAGGCTCTGGCGAAAACAAATATATGGACGAGCAGTTCATCATGAAGGAAATCGATTTTCAGCCGCTCAAAGCCGCCGCGCATCTGCCCTATGAGGTGCTGGTGTCGGGCAACAAAGTCTATGCGCTTTATGCCAGGTTCAGGATCGCGATCAATTTTCCGGACCTTAGCATGATGGGCAAGAACAGCTTCATGAACATCATGAAGACGCCGGAGGCGATACGCCTGGCGCTGGAAAAAACGGTCAAGAAGTAAGGAGATTTCGATGCAGATAGTGGACGCCGTGATTTCGGGCGATGCCGGTCAGGTTCGCGAGTTGATCGATGCGGGTGCCGATGTGGATGCGCGCGATGAAACAGGCGCTACGCTGCTGATGCTAGCAGCCGGTGTGGGGCATCTGGAAATAGTGTCGCTGCTGATCGAATCGGGCGCCAATGTGAACGCGTGCGATGAGCGCGGCTGGTCGGCGATCAGCCGGGCGGTGTATAACTCGGAACAAAAGTGCGGACATCCGCAAGTCGTACAGGCGCTGATCGCTGCGGGTGCGGATGTGGAGGCGGCCATAGGCTATGGCGTGCGACCGCTGATGCTCGCAGCAGGCTACGGTGAGACGGCGGTGGTCGAAGTGCTGCTCAAAGCCGGGGCCGATGTGCTGGCTAAAAACGAGGGCGGTTATACGGCGCTGATGATGGTTAAACAAAAGCACTATGTCGACGTCGTCAATCTGCTGCACGAGGCGGAGCTGGAGCGGGGGGAGGGTAGTTGTGCCACCAAAAACGCACCGGATGCCTCGGTGATCACTTTTCATAAGCGCGGCTGAGGATAAAAACATGCCTTACTATGTATACCGCATCAAGGAATATCCGATCCGCATACTGAAACAGATGGAGCAGCACGACACGTATCGGGATGCGGCTGCCAGCGTCAAGCGGCTGCGCGCCGATTTGCCTGCAGAATCTTTGATTACCTACAGGATGATGCACGCCGAATCCGAATTTGAGGCGGAAGACTTGTTAAACGAGGTGCGCATCGCGCAGCCGGGTGATGACTGACAGTCAGGCGGTTTCGACCCTGCGGGATACCCTGCGGCGTCCCATGCTGGATCTGAGAATATCGGTGACGGACCGCTGTAATTTGCGCTGCACTTATTGTATGCCGCGCGAGATGTTTGATCAGAATCACACCTTTTTGCCGCGCAGCGAGTTGCTGAGCCTGGAGGAAATCGTCCGTGCGGCGTCCGTGTTCGTGCGCATGGGGGTGCGCAAGATACGTCTGACTGGAGGCGAGCCGCTGCTGCGGCGCGGCATAGAACAGCTGGTAGAAAAACTGGCGGGTTTACGCACCCCGCTGGGTGAGGCGGTGGAGGTCGCGATGACTACCAATGGCGTGCTGCTCGCCGCCAGGGCTGCAGCGCTTAAGGCGGCAGGATTGTCTCGCATCACGGTCAGTCTGGATGCGCTCGATCAGGCCGTGTTTCAGCGGATGAGCGATTCTGCCGCACAAGTGGCAACGGTGTTGGGCGGCATTAACGCTGCGCAAACAGCGGGCTTGCCGGTCAAGGTCAACATGGTGGTCAAGCGCGGGGAAAATGACGATCAGATCATGCCCGTGGCCGAATATTTCCGCAACACCGGTATGGTGTTGCGCTTTGTCGAATACATGGATGTGGGCAGCAGCAACGGCTGGTTGATGGATGAGGTGGTGCCGGCGGCCTCGGTGATCGCCAGAATATCCGAACGCTATCCTTTAATTCCCCTGACCGCAAACTGTCAGGGCGAAGTGGCCAGCCGCTGGGCCTATGCGGATGGGGCTGGCGAGATAGGTCTGATCGCTTCGGTTACTCAGGTGTTCTGTCACGAATGCACGCGCATCAGGTTGTCGACCGACGGAAAACTCTATACCTGTCTTTTTGCAGATCAGGCCGCTGCCGATCTGCGCGTTCTGCTAAGAGAAGGCGGCAGCGATGAAGAAATGCACCGTGAGATTGCAAGATGCTGGGAAAAACGGACAGACCGCTATTCCGAAATCCGTCAGCATGTCATCAGCTTTCCTCGCAATAAGATCGAGATGTCTTACATAGGGGGGTAGTCTGGTGGTGCGGCCATACACCCTAAAGTGTCATCGTATTCCCCCCAAATAAGGCTGTTCGATCACTCTTTATGCGGATTGTCTCACTGTGTGTCGGGGAATAACATGAGCAAATTCAGCAAATCATAATATTCTAAAGGGCGAGCGATGGGCAATGAACTTCCGGGCGATGAAAACCGCCGCAATTTTTTGATTAAACTGACTTCTGCGGTGGGCGGGGCGGGGGTTGCCGCAGCCTGCGTCCCTTTCGTTGCCAGCATGAATCCCAGTTCAGATGTGCTGGCTAAAGCGCTGACCGATGTCGATCTGAGCAACATCCCGCCAGGCGGAATGCACACGGTGGCCTGGCAGGGTAAGCCGGTGTTTGTGCTGCACCGCACCGCAGAGCAAATCAAGGCATCGGCTGAGTCTAACGGCGGTGTCGATCCTGAACCCGATGCCAAGCGCGTGATCAAGCCCGAGTGGCTGGTGGTGGTCGGTGTCTGCACCCACATGGGTTGTGTGCCTAACAAGGAAGGCCCGGGCTGGGAGTGTCACTGTCACGGTAGTCAGTACGACGACAGCGGACGCGTGGTGCGCGGGCCGGCTCCCAAAAATCTCGAAGTTCCGCCTTATCATTTCGTCGCGGAAAATAAAATCATCATCGGCCAAGCGTAGGAGAACAGCATGCCCGGACGCATTATCGACTGGATAGACCATCGTTTCCCCCTGACCCACTTCGTCAAGCACGACCTGACGGATTATCCTACCCCCCGCAATCTGAGCTACTGGTGGAATTTCGGATTCCTGGCCGGCATCGTGCTGGTGCTGCAGGTCGCAACGGGGATTTTTCTTGCCATGCATTACAAGGCGGATGTGGCCGTGTCGTTCGATTCGATACAGCACATCATGCGCGATGTGAATTACGGCTGGCTGCTGCGCTACATGCACGCAACCGGCGCCTCGGCATTTTTCTTCGTGATCTTCATCCACATGTTGCGCACACTCTACTACGGTTCCTACCGGGCTCCGCGCGAGTTGCTGTGGTGGACCGGGCAGGGGCTGCTGCTGATGCTGATGGCAACCGCATTCATGGGCTATTTGTTGCCCTGGGGACAGATGTCCTTCTGGGGGGCGACCGTGATCACCAACCTGTTTCGCGCCACGCCCTTTATCGGTGATCAGGTGGTGATCTGGTTGCGGGGAGACTATACGGTGGGAGACGCCACGCTGACGCGCTTTTTCGCGCTGCACTATCTGTTCCCGTTTCTGATCATAGGCGCGGTGGTGATCCATCTGATTGCCCTGCACAGCGTAAAGAGCAGCAATCCCAGCGGCATCGATCTGGCGGCAAAAGACAACATTCCCTTCCATCCCTATTTTACGATCAAGGATCTTTACGGGCTGGGCTGGTTTTTGATGTTGTACAGCGTGTTTGTGTTCTTTATGCCCGACAGTCTGATCGAGCCTGCCAACAACATACCGGCCAACCCCATGGTGACTCCCAATCACATCGTGCCTGAGTGGTACTTCCTGCCCTTTTACGCGATATTGCGTTCGGTGCCCAGCATGGTCGGCGGCGTGGTGGCGATGGGCTTGTCGGTGATGATGTTCGCGTTCATGCCCTTTCTGGATCGTTCACGGATTCCGGGCGGTGCGCATTTCAGGCCGATATACCGGTTGCAGTTTTACCTGTTTGTGGCCGACATGCTGCTGCTGGGCTATATCGGCTACGTGAACCCGACTGAACAGACCATCCTGATCGGCCAGATCGCGACGCTTTGCTATTTCGCCTCGTTCTTCTTCGTGCCGTTTATATCGAAAATGGAGGAACGCTGGCTGATCAAGCGCGGTTTGCCGCCTGAGGTGATGGTGCTGATCGAGAGCGAAACCAAGGAAATCGAAAAGCGTAAACTCAAGAAGCGCAAAGGGGTGAAATAATGAGCGTCTGGATAAAAGCAGTTCTGTTGTGTCTGCTTGGTAGCAGCGCGTGGGCTAATGAGGCCGTTCTGGAAAAGGTGGCGGTGCAGCGGGATGTCGCATCGATAGAACGCGGTGCGGACGCGATGATGAGCGCCTGCCACAGCTGCCACAGCCTCAAGTATGTCAAGTATCGCGATCTGATGGTGCTGGGCATGAACAAGGAGAAAGTGGATGGCTGGCGGGGCGAACAGTCGCTGGATACCCCGCTGCTTGCGCAGATGTCAGATGCGGATGCCATGCAATCGTTCGGCAAGGCGCCTCCGGATCTGAGCATGATGACCCGCGCGCGCAACGGGGGAGCTAACTATCTGTACTCCTATCTGCTGGGATATTACCTGAAGGCGGATGGACAGACGGGCAATCACCTGTATCCTGAAACTAAGATGCCGGATCCGCTGGGCATCAGTTCGGCGACCGATGATGCGCAGCGCACCTCGATAAGGGCGCAGGCGCGCGATGTCGTGTCCTTTCTTGCCTGGGCGGCGGACCCGCACGAATCTGAGCGCATACGCTTAGGTTACTATGTCATGGGCTATCTTCTGGTGTTGACGACCATGCTCTACTTCGTCAAACAGCAGATCTGGTCCAGATTGAAATAGGAGAACAGAATGAAAAAAATTGCGTGGTATGTCATTGTATTCGCGTTGATTTCAGATGGCTATGCGGCTCCCGTCAAGCCTGAAGTCAGTTTTAGCCGCGATGTTGCTCCCATCATTCACGATTATTGCCTCAACTGCCATGAACCCGGCGGCAAGGGGATGGAGAAGAGCGGACTGGATATGCGCAGTTATCAGAGCCTGATGAAGGGGACGCGCTTCGGTTCCATCGTGAAACCTGGGGATAGTTTCAGCAGCATACTGATACAGGTGATAGACGGGCGGGTACACGAATCGATCAAGATGCCCTATGGAATGGCGGGCGGGCTGTCCAAGGACAAGATCGGCGTGCTGAAAAAATGGGTCGATCAGGGCGCGAAGGATAACTGAAAAGACTGCAATTACACCTGATTGCGCCGCAGCATGCTCAAAGAGACGGGCGTTGCTTGCGGCGCAACTTTCAATATTTTGTTGATAGAATCGATCAACTCGCCGTTATCATCGAGCAACTTTGTGAAAATGTTTTCGATCTCGCTCAGCAGAGCTTCGGGATTTTGAGAAAAGCGCAGTAAAAAATCGCTGCGGCGCGGGTAATGCTGACTCCACTGCCATCCGGGGAAATTCTCGTTGGCTTTAAACCCCGATTCGGCCAGGATAGATTTTAGCCGGATAATTTCAGGACTTGCCAGCTGCTCGGCTCCCGGCGCCGTCTGCCACATCAAGCCGTAAAAAATACGCCACTGCCCGCCCAGATACTGCTGTTCCATCATCGGAAACAGGCTGTTGTTCTGAGTCTCATTCAGCTTGAACTGTAAACCTACCAGCATGTCCTGTGTGTTGCGATCCTCGGTAGTCTGTATCTGCCAGAGGGTGTCTTTCATCTGTATCGACAGTCTGTCTGTCAGCCTAGTCCAGAAATCTGAGTTCATTGTCTGTTTGATTTCATCCATCTGGCGGGAGACGGACAGCCCCAGCGGCAGATTTTCAGGTTTTGCGAAAAAATCGAGTACGGCCTGCTCTTCGTTCATTTTTAAAAACCGAGTAAGTTGGAAAGGTAAGCTATATAAGCGAATAATGTAATTAACCGAAAATTAAACAGATTTTTATTGAACTAAAAATGGCGGGCAGAATCGTTGTTGACTTTGCTTTTTAAACCAGACATCATCCGGATGTGCTCGGGATACCTTGGCTTTTGAGTTACATAAAAATTTAAGCAGATAATAATAAGTATTGCGACACGCTGCACTAAAAATATTCCGATTTGCCTGTTCGTTCATGCCGACTAGAGTCGGTATGAGGTCTTTGTCTGTTGGGGGGAGTTCTTACGATGTACCGTTTCTTACGTTTACCTATCATGCTGGCAGGTCTGTTCCTGGCTGCCAGCAGTTTCGCTGCAAATAATCCAGCGCTTACAACCGAGGATGCATTAGGTCCTCAAGTTCAGCAGCCTATCGAGTTTCCTCACAACCGGCATGCCGGCAATCACGATGCCAGCGATCCTGCCAAGGGCGGTATGGAAATCAATTGCCAGTACTGCCATACCTATGCAAGACGCAGTGCCGTGGCCGGTATTCCTCCGCTGCAAAAGTGTATCGGCTGTCACCAGAACATCGAATCGGTCAAAGACAAACCGCGCATCGTAGAATTGTTCAAGTACTGGGAGGCCAAAAAGCCGGTTCCCTGGAAAAAGGTTCACGATCTGCCGGATTTCGTTCGCTTCAATCACGAACGTCACATCAAGCGCTTTGTCGAGCAGCAGGACAGACCGGTTCAGGAGGCCTGTGGATACTGCCACGGCGATGTGAAAGAAATGACCGTTGCGCGTCGTCAGAAATCGATGGCAATGGGCTGGTGCGCCAGCTGCCACGAAAAGGATCATCCTGTAGTTGCCGAAGGGGGAACACCGATTGCCGGACAGGCATATTGGTATAGCTTCCAGAAACCGGCTGCGGCTCAGGATGCCAATACCAAGGCCAAGGGCCCTAATGATTGCTGGCAGTGCCACAAGTAATTCCATGAAGATTCCAGAATTTACCAGAGAGGCTGTGATGATAGACAGTGGTTTTGATCGGCGTGATTTCCTGAAAGTGATGGGCTGGAGCGGGGCTGCGGTTGCGCTGTCCGGTTGCGGCAACACTTCCGTTGAAGACGGCAGGGAGACGGTTGTTTCCTATGTGGAAGCAAATGACTATATGGTTCCGGGTGTCGGAGTTTATTTCAATTCGACGTGCGCCCAGTGCGATGCGGGCTGCAGTATCAGCGGCCGTGTTCGCGAGGGTCGCGTTTTAAAGCTGGAAGGCAACGCGAATTCGGCTATCAACAAGGGGCGCATGTGCGCCGTGGGCCAGGCGGGTGTACAGCACCACTACAACCCGGACCGCGTGCGTCAGCCTTTGCTGCGCAATGGCAACAAGGGTGAAGCGATCAGCTGGGAGAAGGCTTACGCACTGATCGCCGAAAAATTGAACGGCGTAAAAGGCGAAGAGATCGCATTTTTGACCGGCGGCGTGAGCGGTCATCTCAAGGTGCTGCTGGGCAACTACCTGGACAGTCTGGGTACTAAGAATCACTTCGTTTATGAGGCGATTGCACCCTCAGTGGTCAGAGCTGCCAACGTGAAGGCGTATGGCGTGGAAATGCCGCGCTATCGTCTGGACAAGGCGAAGGTGGTGCTGTCATTCGGCGCTGATTTCCTGGGGACCTGGGTGTCACCGGTACATTTTTCACAGCAATATGCTCAGTTCCGCAAGGGCGTGGACGGTCAGCGCGGTGTGCTGGTACAGATCGAATCCAAGATGACGCTGACAGGCGCCAATGCGGATCGCTGGCTGGCGGTCAAACCCGGTACCGAAGGCGTGCTGGCATTGGGCATCATCAATGCGCTGGGCACGGCCAGCGGTGAGGTGGCCGAACTGGTCAAGGGTTACGACAAGGCTCATGTCAGCCACGTAACCGGTGTAGCGCCCGGTCAGATCGACAAGATTGCTGCGCTGCTCAAACTGCGCAGCCCGAGTCTGGTGATTGCGGGTTCCGCTGCTGAAGGCTATGCGCACGGCTCGCAAAATGCCGCCGCGATCAACCTGCTCAATCAGGTGCTGGGCAATGTCGGCAAGACGATAGAAGCGCCAGCATCCATTCCGTTCCCGCAGATGTCGCCTGCTAAGGGCAGCACTGTCGCGCTGAAGAACCTTAACGAAGGACTGGCTGCCGGGAAATACAAGGTCGTGTTCAACTTTGCGGCCAATCCGGTGTTCACCGCTCCGGGTGCGATGAAATTCAAGGATAGCTTTGCCAAGGCGGATTTTAAGGTCGCCTTCGCGCAGTATCTGGATGAGACCGCACTGCAGGCCGATTTGGTCTTGCCGCTCGATTCCGCGATGGAAGACTGGGGTACGCAGATCCCTGAATACATGACAGAGGGCGCTCAGATCAATATTCAGCAGCCGCTGATGGAGCGTCTGCATGCCGAAACGCGCGGCATGGGTGACATCGTACTGGCTTTGTTAAAGCAAAGAGAAAGCGATAAATACAAGGGTTTTGAAGACTATTATGCGTATTTGCGCGGTGCCCTGTTGCAGAACAAGGGCGCGCTGGGCGGCGGCGGTGTAGATGATGATACCTTCTGGAATGAAACGCTGACCAGCGGCATCATCAAGCTGGCAGGTTCTTCCGCAGCGATCTCGGCGCGCGCCGGTGCAGCCGGTCTGGTGCTGCCAGCCGCTTCAGAGGCGGATGAACACTATCCGTTCCACCTGATTCCCGGTGTGACCGCCACTTTGCGCGACGGTCGTCATGCCAATCAGCCCTGGTTGCAGGAATCTCCGGATCCTTTAACGACCATAGTCTGGGATTCATGGGTGGAAATGCATCCCAAAAAGGCTGCCCAGATGGGCATCGTCGAGGGGGATATCGTTCAGGTAACTTCAAAGACGGGATCGGTCAAGGCTCAGGTCTATCTGTTCCCCGGCATACATCCTGAAGCGGTTTCCATCCCGGTCGGTCGCGGTCACGATGCGATGGGACGCTATGCCAAGGGTTACGGCGTTAATCCGTTCCAGATCATGGATGCGGTCTATGAGGCTGCAACGGGTGAGCTGGCGATGCACGAGACGCGAGTGAAGATCAGCAAGACGGGTCAACGTGTACTGATCGTCAAGGAAGAAGGATCCGGAGGGGCAACGCAGGGCGGTAGAAAGATTTCCGGGCGTGTATCCACCGATCAAGTTGATTTGTCGAAGGAGGTTTAAGTTATGTCGGTAAGCAATTTATTAGAGAACTGGTCGCAAGTTCGTCATGAGCACCCGAATAATGACAAGCCGCATGACCCGTACAAGTGGGCCATGGCGATTGATCTGGATGCCTGCACCGGTTGCAATGCCTGCAGCGTCGCCTGTTTTGCAGAAAATAATATTCCCGTTGTAGGCAAGGAAAGATTCCAGCACGGTCAGCAGATGCACTGGCTGCGCGTCGAGCGTTACTGGGATGAGGACGGTCGCGAATTCCCGGATCAGGGTTTCCAGTTCCTGCCCATGATGTGCCAGCAGTGCGAAGCAGCGCCTTGTGAGACAGTCTGCCCGGTTGCGGCGACCAATCACACCGCGGACGGCCTCAATTCACAGATTTACAACCGTTGCGTGGGATCGCGTTACTGTTCGGCCAACTGCCCGTTCAAGGTGCGCTATTTCAACTGGTATGACTATCCGACCACCGAAAATGTCTGGCCGGCCGAGATGACTCAGCAGCTCAACCCGGATGTGACCGTGCGCGGCAAGGGTGTGATGGAAAAATGCACCTTCTGCGTGCAGCGTCTATCCGCCGCCAAGGTCACGGCTAAGAGCGAGGGGCGTATCGTTGCCGAAGGCGAAGTTCAGATCGCCTGTCAGCAGGTGTGTCCTACCAATGCGATTTCATTCGGAAATCTGGTCAACCCGGAATCCCGCGTACACAAGCAATGGAAAATGCAACAGGTCGAACTCGACAAGGATAAGCAGGCCAAGGACGAGCACGAAGAGGGCCCCGGTCTGCGCGGTTACCGCATACTGGAAGAGTTGCGCGCCTATCCTTCCGTGATGTATCTGGAACGCGTGCGCGAAAGCGCTGTGTAGTCGGTTGGGTTAACAGAACTACTTTAAGGAACGACAATGAGAGATATCCGCGAAGACATCGCCTGGTCAAAAATCAACCAGGACGTGATGAAGAGTCTGGAAAATCCCAGAAAAATATACTGGGTGATTCTGTTTTTTGCCTTTGCACTGTTTGCATTTGGTGTGGGCTGCGAGGTTTACCAGTACCAGACCGGTATGGGTGTGGAGAATGTAAATAACCCACAGGTTTGGGGTTTGTACATCGCCACCTTCATTTTCTGGATCGGTATGAGCCACTCCGGTACTTTGCTGTCCGCGATTTTGCACCTGATGCACGCCGACTGGCGCAAGCCGATCTACCGTTTTGCCGAAGCGATGACTACGTTCTCGCTGATGACAGCCGGTCTGTTCGTCATGGTGCACATCGGCCGTTTATGGCAGTTTTATTATTCTCTGCCCTATCCCAACGAAAGAGGTATCTGGCCTAATTTCCAGTCGCCGCTGTTGTGGGACGCGATGGCGATTTTCACCTACCTGAGCTCGTCCGTGCTGTTCCTGTTCGTCGGTATGATCCCGGATCTGGCGATTGCACGCGACACCATGGCGGACGGATGGCGTAAGAAGCTGTACACGCTGCTGGCTCTGGGCTGGGAAGGTACCGACCGTCAATGGCGCAACTTCCGCGTCACTTACCTGACTATCGCCTGTTTCCTGATTCCGCTGGCGGTCTCGGTGCACTCCATCGTGGCTTCCGACTTTGCGATGTCTCAGCAGCCAGGCTGGCATGTGACTTCATTCCCGCCGTACTTCGTGGCAGGAGCGCTGTATTCAGGTTGCGCCGCGATCATCACGCTGTTCATCATCCTGCGCTATGTGTTCAAGTTTGAGCAGTACATGACGCTGCCCATCCTGAAGAAGATCGTGCGCCTGACTTTCGCTATCGCGATGATCTGGACCTATCTGAATGCGGTTGAGTTCGCAGCCGTCTGGTACAGCCACGACGAAGCGTCTAAGGCCGTGCTGCTGCAGAAGATGACCGGTAATTACTCGCCGTTCTGGTGGGGCATGATCTTCTGCGGATCGGTGGTGCCGCTGGTGTTTGCCATCAAGCGTTTCCAGACCAACATCCCAGTTTTGTTCGCAACTTCTTTGCTGCTGAATCTGGGCATGTGGCTGGAGCGCTGGATGATCGTCGCACCGACTTTCTCTCACGGTTATTATCCATGGACCTGGGATCACGATCAGTGGCCTAGTCTGGTTGCCTGGAGCATGGTTTTTGCGAGTTTTGGCTGGTTTACTTTGCTGTTCCTGCTGTTCTGCAAGGTGTTCCCATCCGTATCCATGTATGAAGTGAAGGAAATGGTCTATCACCGTACCTTGCATCTGAAGAAGAGTGAAACAGCTGAAGAGGGAGCGCACTAATCATGAGTAAACGTCATTTACTTGCGTTATACAACAACTTCGAAGAGGCGGAAGCCGTTGTAAAGGAATTGCGCGCTGCATCCATCAAGGGCTTCAATGCCAATGATGACATGATCGTCAAATCTCCCATCGAGCATCCTGAAGTCGAGGAGTTCCTGGGCGACAAACCGGTTCATGTGCAGTGGTTTACCCTGGTAGGTTCGATTCTGGGTGGCCTGTTTGGCTTCTTCCTGATTTCGGGCGCGCAGGCCAATTTCTACATGCAGCTGAAGGGGGGGAAACCCATCGTTCCGTTCCCGCCTAATTTTGTGTTGACCTATGAGATGTTCATTCTGGGTGGTGTATTTATCACGATACTGGGCTTTCTGGTATGTGCAGGACTGCCTGCCAAACGTTCGGCGCTGTACAGCACCAAGGTTTCGATCGACAACATCGCGATTCTGGTCGAAGTAGAAGAGGCTTCCGCCAGTGTGATGAAGGCAATTTTCGCCAAGCACCAGGCATTGGAAATTCAGGAAGAGGCAGGGAAATGAAAAAATTATCCTTAGCAGTTGCGTTGATGCTTGCGCCAACTTTTGCGCAAGCTTGGCCCTGGTCTCAGGACATGGCCAATCAGGTCAGTATCAAACCTCAGGAGAGCGTCAATTCCGCCACTCCGGGCATGGCGGCTTTTCCCAAACGTTCGCAGCCGGTTGCCGGAACTACGGTGATGGTCAAGGATATGGAAGCGGCCAAGAAGATGGCCAATCCAGTCCCGGCTGACGAAAAGTCGGTCGCTGCGGGTCGTCGTCTGTATGAGATCTATTGCACACCTTGTCACGGCAAGTCCGGCACCGGGGATGGCTATGTAGGCGAGAAGCTGACCCTGAAACCGTGGGATCTGACCTCGGGCAACCAGATGCACGCCTGGGATAACAAGGATTATCCGGACGGCTATATTTTTGGCTACATGTCTGTTGGGGGTGCGGTGATGCCGTCTTACGCAAACGATCTGTCTGCGACAGAACGCTGGCACGTAGTGAACTACATCCGTAAAGCGCTGCAAAAGCCGGTCACGGCTCAGTCGAAATAGGAGGCTATAAAATGTTGGCATACAGTAATTGGGCCGTCCTGACGGTTTGTTTTGTGGTGGTGCTCTCGCTTGCCTTGAGCGGAGTTGCGCTTAGCTCCGTGTTGCATCTGGTCGGCGCGCAGTGGCGGTTCAATGTCCGCAATCTGGCCGTTTCTTTATATGCCTTGTTCCCGCTGGCATTCGTGCTGCTGGTCGTGTTGCTGGCAGGCGGTTCACACACTTTCCCATGGTGGGATGCACCGGTAGGTCATGAGGCGCATATGCCAGGCTGGTACCAGCCACACTGGCTGATGGCCCGCGAAGTCGTCGGACTGATTTTCATGATGGCCTTGTACTGGGTGTTCATCCAGCGTCAGGCTGTCAGCGAAAACAGCCCTGAAGATGCGGCTCGTTTTCACACCGTGGCAACCTGGATTCCGTTTTTCTTCGTTCTTTACAGCACGATGGTGGCATGGGATTTCGAAATGACGCTGGTTCCTCACTGGCACAGCGCAATCTACGGCTTGCAGCAGTTCATCAGCAACTTCGGCATGTTCCTGGCATTTATGACCGTCTGGATCTACAAGCTCAACACCAACGACAAGCTGGTCAAACCTGTGCCTGAAAAGATCTATAACTACATGGCGCAGATGATGCTTGCGTTTACGCTGCTGTGGATCTACACCTTTGATGCACAATATCTGACCATCTGGTACGGCAATCTTTCCGATGAAACAGACCGTCTGTTCGCCATGCAGGATGGGGATTATGCCTTCATCTGGTGGGCTATGATCGTGCTCAAGTTCGTGATTCCATTCGTGACTTTCTGCTTCCCGGGCCCTCGTCACAATGTTACCGCTATCAATGCAGTGGCAGTATGTATTATCATAGGCACCCTTTTCGAGCGCTATGTGTGGATCGGAGGGGTTACAGGTACGGGTAATTATCCTATTGTAGCCAGTATCGCAATAGGCGGTACCGTCGCAATGATAGGTTATTTCCTGGTTCGCAGCAGTCTGAAAAAGACATGTTTAATTAAGGGGTAACTGTTTAATGATGAGATTGTATTCGGGGACGGTATGCCCTTACAGCCATCGATGCCGTATCGTATTATTCGAAAAGGGTATGGATTTTGAAGTCATCGATGTCGATCAGATGGATAAGTCCGATGATCTGGCATCGATCTATCCCGGCGGCAAGGTCCCAGTTCTCGTCGAACGCGATCTTATTTTGACTGAAGCGAATATCATCAATGAGTATATCGATGAACGTTTCCCTCATCCGCAGCTGATGCCGGCTGACCCCGTGATGAGGGGGCGTGCGCGGTTGTTTCTGCATCGCTTCGAGCTTGAGTTGTACAGCCATGTAAACACCATCATGCAGGGCGGCAAGACAGCGGATAAGGCCAGAGCCAGCATACGCGACAGTCTGACACAGTTGTCGCAGATCCTGACCAAGCAGAAATATCTGCTGGGCAACGATTTCTCCATGCTGGATGTGGCGGTCTCACCCTTGCTTTGGCGTCTTGATCATTTCGGTATACAGATGGGCAAGGATGCAGCGCCCATGATGAAGTATGCCGAGCGGCTATTCTCACGTCAGGGTTTTATCGATTCCATGACGCCAGCCGAAAGGGCGATGCGCAAGTGAGCGATTTATCTACCCGTCCCTACCTGATACGCGCCATCCACGAATGGTGTTCAGACAGCGGTCTGACGCCATATCTGGCCGTGCGCGTCGATGATCAGACGGAAGTGCCGGTGGCGTTCGTCAAGGACGGTGAAATCGTGTTGAATCTGGGGGCTGGTGCGGTTCGCAATCTTGAGATGGGTAACGAATGGATCACCTGTAGCGGTCGGTTTTCCGGCACGCCTTTCGATCTGATCGTCCCGGTTGCAGCGGTGATCGGCATTTTTGCCAAGGAGACCGGGCAGGGGCTGGTGTTTCAGGGCACAGATTCTGATACTCCTCCCCCTGAGGTCAAACCTCCGGTGAAAAAACCCAAACTCAGCATCGTGAAGTAATAAAAAACCGCCTCCAGGCGGTTTTTTATTACGCTGCAGTCATGCAGGCCTGCATTTTCTTAAGCGCCTTTTGTTCTATCTGTCGGATGCGTTCGGCGGATACGTTAAATTCAGCAGCCAGGTCGTGCAAGGTTGCGCTCTCGCCTAGCCATCTGGCCTCGACGATGCGGCGGCTGCGCTCGTCCAGGCTTGCCAGGGCCAGGGCCAGTCCACTGGTGCGCTGATTATCGCGTTGCGAGATCTCCAGTATATTGGAAGGCTCATGCTCCTCGTTGGCGGATAAATACTGAATGGGAGCATAGCTCTCATCGTCATCAACGCCGACCGGATCGAGCGCAACTTCATGGCCAGAAAAACGGGACTCCATTTCCAGCACATCCTGTTCGCTGACGTTGAGCTTCTCTGCAATTTCCTTAACTTGTCCGGGTCTGAGGGTGTTAAGCCCTTGTTTCAGGCTGCGGAGATTGAAAAACAGCTTGCGTTGCGCCTTGGTGGTGGCGATCTTGACCAGCCTCCAGTTGCGCACCACGAATTCGTTGATCTCGGCCTTGATCCAGTGCAGGGCGAAGGAGACCAGACGCACACCGAAATCGGGATCGTAGTGTTTAACCGCCTTCATCAGGCCGATGTTGCCCTCCTGTATCAGATCGGCCTGCGCAAGCCCGTAACCCGCATAGCCGCGTGCGACGCTAACCACGACGCGCAGGTGCGACAAAACCAGCTGGCGCGCGGCGTCCAGGTCGTTGTCTCGGCGAAATCGGGTCGCCAGTTCCAGCTCTTCTTCCTGAGTCAGAAGCGCATAGCGCCGGGTCAGGCTGATGTAGCTGTCCAGGCTGCCGACAGTAGTGGGAATCGCTAAGCTGTTCGCAATGTTCATGGGAATTTGCTCCTGGTTAACAATCGTCGTTTATGAGTCAAACGTTCAAAAATAGTTCACTGGGGGCGTAGATACGTGGGGAGTGCAACCCCGAACCGGGGTCGCAGGATTACTTTTTGCTGTCGAGCTGAGTCAGTTCGCATTCGGAATTCATCGCATTGCCTGCCGCCCAGCCTGCGATGGCGATGCCGAAAATCACGCAGACCATGCCCATTTCCTTACTGAGGAAAAAACCGCCTATCAGCCAAAGTGCGGCAGCGATGATCAAAGGTAGGACCAGTATTTTACAATTCGAATTTTCCATTAACTTCTCCCTTATTAACTGCGTAATTTTGTATATTCCAACAGTAGGAATAAAACTGTGCCATTGTTCTGAAAAAAACGGCCCGTGTCAACACGTATTGCGTCAGCGCGGTTCGATCTGAGTCAAATGCCTGGCTACCGACAGCCATGAGCCCAGCCAGCCCAGATAGATGGAAAAAAACAGCAGCGACAGGCTGTCGCCGACGTTTAAAGGTTGCAGGACGAAATTGCTGGCATAAAGCTGCGACAGTGTCACCATGGGTTGCTTTAGCAGTTGCAGCGTGCCAAAGATGATCAGCCAGGCGGTCAGTCCCCCAAGCAGTCCCTGCAGGGCGCCAAAGTACAGAAACGGACGGCGTATGAAGGCATCGGTAGCACCAATCAGTTTGGCGACCAGTATTTCGTCACGCTGGGTGAGGATCTGCAGCCGTATCGTGTTGAAGGTGATGGCGATCAGCCCTAGGCTTAGCAGTCCGGCCAGTACGAATACCCCGATGCGCGCAAGCCGCAGGATAGCCTCAAGCTTATACGCCCAGGCCGAGTCGAGTTGAGTCAGATCCACATTTGGCAATATCTGCAACTCGCTCTTGAGTCGTTCGAGTGACTGAGGTGAGGCGGAGTCGGGGGTGATGATGAAGGCATCGGGCAGGGGGTTGCGCTCAAGGCCTGCAATCACATCCTCCATGCCGGTACCCTGGCCTAGCGTCGCCAACGCCTCGCTGCGCGAGACAAAATCGACCGATTTTATTCCGGTACGGCGAGACAGCTGTTTTCTGAGCGTCTCTATCTCTTCATCCGTGGTGTTCATGGATAAAAACAGGCTGATTTGCGGCGTGCCCGACAGTTGAGTGACCAGTCCTTGTGCATTTTGCAACAGGACATACATACCCGCAGGCAGGGACAGGGCGATGCCGATAACCAGTATGTTCAGTATCCCCGCCAGCGGAGAGATAAACATGCGTTTCATCGCAGTCCGGATCAGACCTCGGTGATGATTCAAGGCGCTCATGACTGCACCTCAGCCGAAGCTTCGTTTGAAGATATCTCGCCGTTTTTGAGGTCGATCACGCGAAATTGCTTATTTTGCAACACGCTCGCATCGTGAGTGGATATGAGCAGCGTCACGCCCACCTGATGAAAGGATTTGAATATCGCCATGATTTCTTCAGCGTACTCGGCGTCCAGGCTGCCGGTGGGTTCATCGGCGAGCAGGATGGACGGGCGGTTGACGATGGCTCGGGCGATGCAAAGGCGCTGCTGCTCACCGCCCGACAAGGCAATGGGATTGCTCTTCTCGCGGCCGAGCAGTCCGACCTTGTCCAGCGCGGCGCGAACGCGTTTGGTGCTCTCTTTGGAGTCCTGTCCGCAGATTTGCAAGGGAAGTTGCACGTTGTCGAACACGTTGCGGTCGAACAGCAATTTGTGATCCTGAAAGATGATGCCCAGATTGCGACGCAGATAGGGCAGTGCTCCGCCTTTTAGCGCGCTGACGTTCTGGCCGTTGACCAGCACGGAACCTGAATTCGGGCGTTCGATGGCGGCGATGAGTTTGAGCAAAGTGCTCTTACCCGCACCGGAATGTCCGGTCAAAAAAGCCATCTCGCCTTTGGCAAGGCTGAAGGTAACGTTTTTCAGCACATCAACGCCGCCAGGATAGCGCTTGCTGACCTGATTGAAGCGGATCATGCAGATAACCCCAGCAAGGCCTCGATAAATTCGCTCGCATTGAAGGGGCGAAGATCGTCCATGCCTTCGCCTACCCCGACGAAGCGCACCGGGATGGGATGGGCGCGCGCGATGGCCGCGATGACGCCGCCCTTGGCCGTGCCGTCGAGTTTGGTGAGGATCAGGCCGGTGACCCCGAGCGCCTGATCGAATGCCTTGACCTGACTGAGGGCATTCTGTCCGGTGTTGGAGTCCAGAACCAGTAACACCTCATGGGGTGCATCCGGCAGCACCTTGGCTATCACCCGTTTGACCTTCTTGATCTCTTCCATCAGATGAGCCTGAGTGGTGAGACGGCCGGCGGTGTCGGCCAGCACGACGTCGATTTTGCGTGCCTGTGCCGCCTGTATGGCATCGTAGATCACCGCGGCCGCATCGCCGCTTTGCTGCGCGATCACGGTGACGTTGTTGCGCTCGCCCCAGGTCATCAGCTGTTCGCGTGCCGCAGCACGAAAGGTATCCCCCGCCGCGAGCAGCACAGACAAACCCTGCGATTGCAGATATTTTGCCATCTTGCCGATCGAAGTGGTCTTGCCCGCGCCGTTGACTCCAACCATCATGATCACAAATGGCTTATGCGTTTCAGGCTGCAGGGGAACGGCCAGAGGGGCTAGCAGTTTATTGAGGCAGTGGGCGAGTCCGGCCTTGAGTTCGGATGATTCGACCAGCTTGTGTTCTTTTACGTAGCGTCTTAAGTCGGCAAGCAGCGCGTTGGTCGCATCCATGCCCACATCAGCGGTGATCAGGATGGTTTCGAGCTCTTCATACAAATCGTCGTCTATTTTGCCGCCGCGGCTGAACAGGTCGGTTAACTGGCTGCCGGTGCGGGACAGCCCGGATTTGAGCCGGTCCAGCCAGCTGCGCTTTTCGACAACGGCCTCAGACGTTGCGGTATTCTTTTTTAGAAAACTAAACATTTTGGATGCGTTCCGGTAGCAAGAGTTGGGGCATAATATATAAAGCCACTTGGCCGTTTTCGTTATTTTATGCCGTTTAGGCGTTGTGGGGTTGGGGTTTATGAGGAATTATCTGTTTATTGCCATAATTCTGGCCAGTATGCTGCAAAATACCGCCGGAGCGGAGGTGTTTGAGCGCACTCTGTCCAACGGGCTGAAAGTCATTGTCAAGGAAGATCACCGCGCGCCGGTGCTGGTGCAGCAGATCTGGTACAAGGCCGGCAGCATGGATGAGCGCACGGGTAAGACCGGGGTGGCTCACGTGCTGGAACACATGATGTTCAAGGGAACCCATGCTGTTCCTGCCGGTGAATTTTCCCGGCGTATTGCGGCAGCTGGCGGTCGTGAGAATGCCTTTACCAGCAACGACTATACGGCCTATTTTCAGCAGCTGCACAAATCAAAACTGCCGCTGGCCATGAAGCTAGAATCCGACCGCATGCATAACCTGAATCTGTCGAATGCCGAATTTTCCAAGGAAATCAAGGTGGTGATGGAGGAGCGCCGCATGCGCACCGATGACGAGCCACATGCGCTGTTGCAGGAAAAGCTGATGGCGGCCGTTTATCTTGAGCACCCTTATCAGCACCCGGTGATCGGCTGGATGAGCGATCTGGAAGCGCTCAAGGCGAGCGATGCGCAGGACTGGTACCGGCAGTGGTATGCGCCCAACAATGCCACGCTGGTGATCGCAGGGGATGTGCAGGCATCTGAAGTATTTGCGCTGGCGCAGCGCTATTACGGCGCTATTCCAAGTCAGGTTCAGCCTGTTCGCCGCCGCTACACTGAACCTGCTCAAGTGGGCATCAAGCGGCTTGTCGTCAAGGCTCCTGCTGAACTGCCGCTGCTGGTGATGGGCTTTCATGCGCCCAACATCCTCGATGTAGAACGCGACTGGAAGCCTTATGCGCTGGAGATGCTCGCCGGCGTGCTGAGCGGCAACGAGTCTGCGCGTTTAAACAAGCATCTGGTGCGCGAACAGCAGATCGCAAGCAGTGTAGGCGCGGGATTTGAATCCGCATCGCGCGGCCCCGGTCTTTTCACGCTGGAAGCGGTACCCAGCGAAGGCAAGACGGTGGCCGAGGTTGAGGCAGCATTGCGACGCGAGATCGCTTTGCTGGTCAGAGACGGGGTGAGCGCCGAGGAATTGAAACGCGTCAAGGCTCAGGTGCTGGCAGGCGAAGTCTACAAGCTCGATTCGGTGTTCTATCAGGCGATGCAGATCGGTCAGATGGAGTCTATCGGCCTTGGGCATCAGGCCATCCCGTTGATGCTGAAGAAGTTGCAGGAAGTGACGGCCGAGCAGGTGGGAGCCGTGGCCCGCGAATTTTTGCAAGACGACAATCTGACCGTGGCGCTGCTCGATCCGCAGCCTTTATCGGGAAAGCCTGTGCATAAGGGAGCGGCTCATGTCCATTAAAAATATATTCTGCGGTATCGCGCTGTTCGCCTTCTGCGCTCTGGCAAAGGCAACCCCCGTCATCTCTCATTGGCAAAGCGCCAGCGGGGCTCGTGTGCTGTTTGTCGAGGACCACAATATTCCCATGCTGGATGTGGCGGTGAATTTTCCGGCTGGTAGCCGCTACGATACGCCAGAACAAAGCGGACTGGCCGGTATGACGCACAGCCTGCTCGATCTGGGGACTGGGGCGCTGAGCGAAGATCAGATCTCCTCCGGTATGGCGGACATAGGCGCACAGCTTGCGGGCAGCCTCGATCAGGACCGTGCGAGCGTGTCGCTGCGCACCACCAGTCTTGAGCGGGTGCAGGCTCTATCCATCCTGGCAGAGGTTTTGCAGCATCCGGTTTTTCCCGAGGCGATACTGTCGAGGGAAAAGGCGCGGCTGATCGCCGCGCTCAAAGAGGCGGAAACCAAGCCTGAATCCATAGCCGACAAAGCCTTGCACAAGGCCGTATACGGCGCTCACCCCTATGCGCTGTCGGTCTCGGGGGAGGTGGCAAGCGTTGAGAAGCTAAAAGTCGAGGATCTGCAGCGTTTCTACCGCAGGCACTACAGTGCAAACCGCGCCGTGGTCGCCATCATGGGCGATGTCACAAGGGCCCAAGCGGAAGCGATCGCTCAGCAGCTGACCGCCGGGCTGCCCGCTGCTGAGGTTGAAGCTGCGCTGCCTGAAGTGGCGATGCAAATCGAGCCTGTCGAGCAGCGCATCCCGCATCCGGCAACTCAGAGTCATATTCTGATCGCAGCCCCTGGCATGTCGCGCAGCGACCCTGATTATTTCCCCCTTTATGTGGGCAATTACATACTGGGTGGCGGCGGATTTGTCTCGCGCCTGATGAACGAGGTGAGGGAAAAGCGGGGTCTGGCCTACAGCGTGTACAGCTATTTTATGCCGCTGCAACAGCCTGGCATGTTCCAGATCGGCTTGCAGACCAAAAAGGAGCAGGCAGACGAGGCGCTGGCACTGGTGCGCAACACGCTGTCTGAATTTGTCGCTCACGGTCCGACACAAAAGGAGTTGGTCGCGGCCAAGCAGAACATCGTCGGCGGCTTTCCGCTGCGCATCGACAGCAACCGCAAGATACTCGACTATCTGTCGGTGATCGGTTTTTATGATCTGCCGCTGAGCTACCTGAATGATTTTACCGGTCGCATCGAAAGAGTGACCGCGGCGCAAGTGCACGAAGCGTTTGCCCGTCACATCAATCCGAAAGCGATGGCAACCGTGATTGCAGGCAGCCCTGAAGGAGCCGGAAATAAATAAAGTCAGAATAGGCGGGGGGCAGTTGCGCAGCCGCGTCATTACCTTCCCGGATGCGGAAGGGTTGCGCCCCACGCCTGACCGGGTGCGTCAGACGCTGTTTAACTGGCTGGGACAGACCTTGTACGGGAAAAGCTGTCTGGATCTTTTTGCCGGCAGCGGTGCGCTGGGGTTCGAGGCGGCATCGCGCGGCGCAAGTTCGGTGGTGATGGTGGAAAAAGAGGCTGCAGTTTTTCGCGCTCTCAAACAAAATTGCGATAAATTAGCTTGTGCTAATATAGCTATCCGCCATCAAGATGGATTAGAATTCATCCTCAGAGACAAACAGCGATACGATGTGATCTTTCTCGATCCGCCGTTTCAGAGCGATTATCTGCCGCGTCTTCTGGATCTGCTGCCCGACAGGCTCAATGAAGGCGGGCTGGTCTATGTCGAGTCGGGCGCGGCAACAGCCTTGCCGCCCTTGTGGCAGGTGGTCAAATCGGGCAAGGCGGGGCAGGTGTGGTATCAACTGATAGGATTGAGCAATTGATTAAGGTCGTATATCCCGGGACGTTTGATCCCATTACCAGCGGCCATGAAGACGTGGTGCGCAGGGCCGCCGGTCTGTTTGACGAAGTGATCGTGGCCGTGGCTAAGAGTCGCGCCAATACTCTGTTTACGCTGGACGAACGGGTAGAGATGGCGCGCGAGGTTTTTGCAGGTTACGACAACGTGCGGGTGGAGGGTTTTGACGGCCTGCTGATGAGTTTCGTGCAGTCTCAGCATTCTCGCGTGGTATTGCGCGGCCTGCGCGCGGCATCGGATTTTGAATATGAGTTTCAGCTCGCCGGGATGAATCGCAACCTGTATCCGGAAATGGAAACGATGTTTCTGACGCCTGCCGAGCAGTACACATTTATCTCGGCGACTATGGTCAGGGAAGTGGCGCGTTTTGGCGGCGATGTCGGTAAATTCGTCTCGCCGCAGATTGCGATCAGATTGCAGCAAAAAAACAGCCTGATGTCAGGTGCGAATTGATTGTCGAATTGATTACTAAGAGGAGAGTAGCATGGCATTGATGATTACCGATGAATGTATCAACTGCGACGTTTGCGAGCCTGAGTGCCCGAACGATGCGATTTCGCAAGGCGATACCATCTATGAGATAGATCCGGCCAAGTGCACCGAGTGCGTGGGTCATTACGATACGCCTCAGTGCGTGGAAGTGTGCCCGGTCGATTGCATCCCTAAAGATCCTGCACATGTGGAATCCAAGGCTCAGCTGCAGGCCAAGTATGAAAAACTGATGGCCGCCAAGCGCTGATCGGTCTGTAGTTCCGGGGCCGCCTTCGCGGCCTCGCCTCCCCTGATAGTGACGGGCCGCCCAAGAGCGGTGATTTTCTTTTGCCATGTTTGTTATCATGGCGATCCTCTTGTTACTCTCCAGCCTTCAGATGTTAAGCAAACTCAATTCCGAACAGCGGGAAGCGGCCAGATATCTGGACGGCCCTTTGCTGGTGCTGGCAGGCGCCGGCAGCGGAAAGACGCGCGTGATCACCCACAAGATCGCCTATCTGGTGGAAGAGTGCGGCTACGAGGCGCGCAACATCGCGGCGATCACCTTTACCAACAAGGCAGCGACCGAGATGAAGGAGCGGGTGGGGCATCTGCTGCACGGCAAAAATGCCAAGGGGCTGGTGGTGAGCACCTTTCATTCGCTGGGCATGAATATATTGCGCGCAGAGGCCAAATTTCTGGGTTACAAGCCGCAGTTCTCCATTTTCGATTCCAGCGATACCTCCAAGATCATAGGCGAGCTGACCAATTCGGGCGACAAACAGGAATTGCGCGACATACAGACGCAGATATCCAACTGGAAGTCGGCCTTTGTCTCGCCCGAACAGTCGGTGGTGGTGGCGGACAGCGCGGAAGCCGAGGCCTATGCGCGCATCTATATGCGCTATCAGGAAACTTTGCGCGCCTATCAGGCGGTGGATTTTGACGACCTGATCCATCTTCCGGTAGTGCTGTTCAGAGAGCATCCCGAGGTGCTGTCCAGATGGCAGCAGCGGCTGCGCTATCTATTGATCGACGAATATCAGGACACCAACGACTGCCAGTACCAGCTGACCAGGCTGCTGGCAGGCAAGCGCGCCGCATTCACCGCCGTGGGCGATGACGATCAGGCTATCTACGCCTGGCGCGGGGCGAGTGTGGAAAATCTGCACAATCTGCGCAACGATTACAGCAATTTGCGCGTGATCAAGCTGGAGCAGAATTACCGCTCTTCGCAGCGCATCCTGAAGGTCGCCAATCATCTGATCAACCACAATACCAAGGTGTTCGAGAAGAAGCTGTGGAGCGATCACGGCATCGGTGATCCTATCCGCATCTATGCTGCGAAAGACGACGAGCACGAGGCCGAGAGCGTGGTGATGAAGCTGCTGGCGCACAAGTTCGATCATCAGGCCAAATATTCAGACTATGCGATCCTGTATCGCAGCAATTATCTGTCGCGCGCCTTCGAGGAGCAGTTGCGCGAACAGCGCATCCCCTACACGGTCAGCGGCGGAACCTCCTTTTTTGACAAGCCCGAGATCAAGGACATCACCGCTTACCTGAGGCTGATCGCCAATCCCGACGACGATCCGGCTTTCATCCGCGCCATCACGACCCCTAAGCGGGGAATAGGCAATGCCACGCTGGAAAAGCTCGGCAGCTATGCGGGGAAACGCCATATCAGCCTGTATGCGGCGGCTTTTGAGGCGAATATCGAGCAGCTGTTGCCGCCCCGTCAGTATGAAGATCTGATGATATTCTGCCGCTTCATTGCTCGTTTGGAGGACAGGGCAGAGACAGAGTCTTGCAGCGAGCTGCTCGATGAGATGCTGCGCGCGATCAATTACGAGACCTGGCTGTACGATTCGGCAGAACCGCGTCAGGCCGAAATAAAATGGAAGAACGTCGAGGACTTCATCGGCTGGCTGAAGAGAAAGTCGGAAGCGGACGAAAAATCTCTGATCGCCATGGTGCAGACCATCGCCCTGATCAACATGCTGGAGGGGAAAAACGAGGAGCAGGATGCGGTGACGCTGTCCACGCTGCACGCCTCCAAGGGACTGGAGTTTC
>CAYPIG010000026.1:0-32794 GCA_964410705.1 uncultured Gallionella sp. | reverse complement strand
TGTACAGCATCGGCGGATGGATGACCAGTCCCGGATCCTGCAGCAGCGGGTTGAGATCGCGCCCGTCGGCAGCCGCTGGCAGCAGCCGCTCGAAGGGGCTGCTGGTGAACAGCATGAACAGCATGAATCCCACCGAGATCAGTCCCATCACCCCCAGCACGCGGGCGACCATTTCTTCGGGAAGATGGCGGCTGAATCGGGCCACGGCAGCGGTCCAGACCGACAGCAAAAAGGCCCACAGCAGCAAGGAGCCTTCATGTCCGCCCCAGATCGCCGCGAAGCGGTACTGAGCGGGCAGTTGAGAGTTGGAATGCTGCGCGACATAAAGCACCGAGAAATCGTTGCCCAGGAAGGCCAGTGCGAGCATGGTAAAAGCGATGCCGATGAACAGCATCTGCCCGTAAGCTAAGGGGCGGGCAACGCCCATCAAGACCGGATTGTTACGCGCCGCGCCCAATATGGGCAGCACGCCGAGCACCATCGCCAGCGTCAGCGCGATGATGAGTGAAAAATGACCTAGTTCTGGAATCATGTAGTAACTTTCGGGATTATTTTGCAGCAGGGGCGCTTGCAGCACCGGCCTTTTTCAATGCATCGGCAGCTTCAGGCGGCATGTAGTTTTCGTCGTGCTTGGCCAGAACTTCCGCCGCATGCATAATGCCGTCGGCTTCCATCTTGCCCTGGGCGACTACCCCTTTGCCCTCTTTGAACAGGTCGGGCAGAATGCCTTTGTAGACCACAGGCAACTTCTGTTTCATGTCGGTGATCATGAAATGCACCGTCAGTCCGTCATTTTCGCGCTGTATGCTGCCTTCTTCGACCAGTCCGCCGATGCGGAAGCTGCGGTCCAGCGGTGCTTCCTTGTTGTATACCTGAGTCGGCGTGAAATACAGGCTGACGTTGTCTTTGAGCGCGTTGAGCACCAGTCCCACCGCAAGGCCTACGGCGGTAATCGCGATCACTATGTATAAGGCACGTTTCTGACGGGGTTTCATGTTATTCCTCTTCCGATGCTTCTTGCATCTGACGTATTTCCTGCAAGGTTATCTTGCGCTTGTGTATCACCATCGCGATTTCGACCGCAAAAATCGCAAAGGCGACCGCATAGGAACCTATCCAGATATAGGTCAGCGGATTTTCTCTCATCCAGATATCCAGGCTCATTGTTTTACCTCCGCCAGTTCAGTGATCCATTTGGTGTTCTTCTCGCGCTCCAGAATGATGCTGCGCACGCGCGCCAGCGCCACCGCGATCGCGTAAAGCCAGCAGGCAACCAGCATGGTGAACATCGCCTGTTGCATCGCGATATGCATGGAAGTGCCCGAATACTTGATGGTCGATCCCTGATGCAGGGTGTTCCACCATTTGACCGAGAAATAGATGATGGGCACATTCACCGAGCCTACAATCGCAAGCAATGCTGCCGCCCGGTCGGCGCGGCGCGGATCGTCGATGGAAGCGTGCAGCGCGATGAATCCCAGATACAGGAACAGCAGGATCAATTCGGATGTCAGGCGCGCATCCCACACCCACCAGGCTCCCCACATCGGCTTGCCCCAAAGTGCGCCTGTCCACAGCGAGATGAAGGCGAACAGGGCGCCGGTGGGCGCGACCGCACTTGCCATCATCGAAGACAGTCTCGTGTTGAAGATCAGACCCAGCGCGGCGTAGCCTGCCATGATCAGATATAAAAACATCGAGATGATGGAAGAGGGTACATGGATGAAGATGATGCGGTAGAATTCGCCCTGAGTCGCATCGGAAGGGGCGATGACAAAGCCGATATAGAGTCCTGCTGCAAAAAGAATCGCGGAAGCGGTTGCGAACCAGGGGATCAGTTTGCCCGCCAGCGGGTAAAAGGTGGTCGGTGCCGAGTATTTGAACCAGTTAATTGCCATTGTCACTCCATCGAAATACGTAAAGCCTGCGCCGTCACCCAGGGGGTGAACGCCAAAGCCAGAACCAGCAAAGCCCCCATCAAAGACAGATGGGATGATACATTCAAGCCGCTGGTGACCGCCTGTACTGCGCCGGTGCCGAAAATCAGCACCGGTATGCACAGCGGCAGCACCAGTAAGGAGAGCAGCACGCCGCCGCCTCTCAAACCCAAAGTCAGCGCCGCGCCTATCGCACCGACCATGCTGAGGATAGGGGTGCCCAGCAGCAGGCTCAGCGTCAGCACGCCGATAGCCTGTACCGACATGTCAAACTGTAGGCCTAACACCGGTGCCAGCATCAGCAGCGGCAGACCCGATACCATCCAGTGCGATGCCATCTTGCCCAGCACCAGCACCGATAGCGACTGGGGTGCCAGCAGCATCTGCTCCAGCGTGCCGTCCAGATAGTCAGCCGAAAACAGGCGGCCTAACGACAGCATGGATGAGAGCAGGGCTGCAACCCACAGTACGCCGGGTGCCATCTTGCGCAGCATGTCCATCTCGGGGCCGACTCCCAGCGGGAACAGACTCACCACCATCACGAAAAAAATCAGCGTGGTCAGCACATCCGCACGGCGGCGCATCGCCAGCACCAGATCGCGGCGCACTACCAGCAGCAGCAGCGAGAGCAGGGATAGTTTTTTCATGACAGGGACAGTGTACGCATTTCTATATTCGCGACGACCAGCGGCTGATGGGTGGTGAATATCACCATGCCTTCGCGCGCCAGATGTTCGGCGATCAAATCTCCTATCATCTGGACTGCTCCGACATCGAGTGCGGCCAAAGGTTCATCCAGCACCCAGAGTTTTGCATCGTTGACCAGCAGGCGGGCCAAGGCCACGCGGCGGCGCTGTCCTTGCGAGAGCACCTTGGTCGGCAGTCTCTCGCGACCCTTGAGTCCCATGCGGCGCAGGGCGGCGATGGCATCCTTCTCGTTCAGTTCCATGCCGGACAGTCCCGCGGAAATGCGCAGATTTTCCAGCGCGCTCAATTCGTCCTTGATCGCATTCAGATGTCCAAGATAGATCATCTGGGCAAAATAATCCTCGGCAAGATCGCGTACATCCGTGCCATCCCAGATAATTTTTCCCTCGTCAGGCTGGATGAAACCGCAAAGCGTGCGCAGCAGGCTGGTCTTGCCGCTGCCGTTCGCGCCCTGAATCTGCATGATCTGTCCCGGATAAAGCGCAAAGCTTAATCCGGAAAACAGGCGGTGATCGCCGCGACTGCAAGCAAGATTGCTGATTTCCAGCATGAACGAAATCCGAAATTGAACAACTGGGAATTATATAGCATCTGACCATTGCGCGGCATTGCTTTATAATCCGCGCACTTTTGACCAACCTGAAGGAGCACACATGGGATTTTTGGCCAACAAACGCATTTTGATTACCGGCATGATCAGCACCCGTTCCATCGCCTATGCCGTTGCACAGGCGATGCACCGCGAAGGTGCGACGCTGGCTTTCAGCTATCAGGGCGAGCGCGTGCGCGAGCGCGTGCTGGGGCTGGCCCGCGAATTTAACAGCGAACTGGTTTTTCAGTGCGATGTCGCCTCCGACGACGACATCAATCAGCTTTTCGCCGATTTGAGCTGCCACTGGGATAAGTTCGACGGTTTCGTGCACGCCATCGCCTTTGCCCCCAGGGAGGCGCTGGAAGGCGAATTTCTGGACGGTTTCAGCCGCGAAGCCTTCCGCGTCGCTCATGAAATCAGCTCTTACAGTTTTCCTGCCATGGCCAAGGCGGCGCTGCCTATGATGGAAGGGCGGAACGCGGCGATACTGACCTTGAGCTATCTGGGCGCGGTGCGCACCATGCCGCACTACAACGTGATGGGGCTGGCCAAGGCGAGTCTTGAGGCTTCCGTGCGCTATCTTGCCATGCAGCTGGGTGCGCGCGGGATACGGGCAAACGGCATATCGGCCGGCCCGATTCGCACGCTGGCAGCCGCCGGTATCGCCGATTTTGGCAAACTTCTGGGTTACAACGAAAAGCACGCGCCGCTCAAACGCAATGTGACCGCAGAGGAAGTGGGCAATGCCGCCGCATTTTTATGCAGCGATCTGGCCAGTGGCATCACCGGTGAGATCACCTATGTGGACGGCGGCTTCAGTACCACTTCGCTGGGCGCTACCGAAGAGTAATCCGTAAGTTCCTGCAGCAGCGGGATCTTACGATTAACTATCGTAATGAAAGCGGCAGGCCACGATTACCAATTCAGAATCAGTTGCGCGATAGACCAGGCGATTGGCCTCGTCTATACGCCGCGACCAGTAACCGGATAAATCGCCGCGCAGCGGTTCCGGTTTGCCAATTCCGGTGTATGGATCGCGCGCAGCAGCGGTAATCAGGGTATTAACCCGTTTTAGCGGTTTCTTGTCCTGCCCGTGCCAATACAGGTAAGCCTCCCACGCATCAGGCACAAACTGAATGGCGCGCACCCCTATTCAACCGCAAGCAATTGACGCTTTTGTGTCTGGCCTGCTTTGTCCTGCGCTATTGCTCGGGCCAATGCGGCGGCGTTTGCCGGATTGCTGGTCAGATGCAACGTCTCCATGATGCTGTTGTAGCTGTCCAGTGACATGACGACAGCATCCCCCTCGGCATCCCTTCTGCTAATGATAGTCACGTCTGCATCCTGGACTACATCATCCAAAATGGATTTGAGCGAATTTCGTGCATGCGAATAGGTAACGACTTTCATGGCCATCTCACTTGTTCAATAAGTTGATCAACTGTAGATTGGATTCTTGCTTGTCGCAAGTTAAAAATGCTGAGGCTACAGGCGGAAAACCAGGGGAGTTGTTTGATACGAGGTCACAAGTACTGGTATCGCAAAAGTTTACGAAAAGTAACCTGAAAAAGACTTCTAAAATGCTTTATCTGGTTGATTTAAAATAATAAATTCTCAATCAAATGGTGCCGAAGATAGGAATCGAACCTACGACCTATTCGTTACGAGTGAATTGCTCTACCAACTGAGCTACTTCGGCAAGGGCTGCAATTATAAATACAGCCATCTATTCACGCCAGCGATATTCTTCGACCGGGAAGGGCTGAGTGCGATTTTCGATGCAGTTGAGCAATATCTGTGCGCAGGCCGGCGACATGGTCACGCCGTAGCGGAAATGACCGCAGTTGGCATAAAGATTTTGCAGATGCGGATGGCGGCCCAGGGTCGGGATGTTGTCCGCCGATGCCGGGCGCAGGCCCGCCCAGTGCATCACCGGCTGCGGCCAGTCGGGGAATAGCGCCCGAATTTTTAACAGCAGATCGCGGCGAGCCTCTTCGGTGGTGGATTTGTCAAAACCTGCATCTTCCAGCGTGCTGCCCACCAGCACGTGACCGTCGCCTCTGGGAATGAAGTACAGATTCTGCTGCAGCAGTATCTGTTCAAACGGCATTTTTTCGAATTTGAACAGCAGGATCTGGCCTCGTATCGGCTTGATGTTCAGGTTCAGCGCCAGATCTCCCAGCAGCGTTCTGCTCCATGCACCCGCCGCGACGATATACTGGTCTGCGCTGACGAGTCCTTTTGAGGTTCGCAGTCCGACGATGCGATCGCCCAGAATTTCAAACTGCTGAGCTTGCTGTTGCTCCAGCAGGTTTACCCCCAGCATTTCGATATGACGGCGCAGAGCCGCCAGCAGGCGCGGATTGCGCACCTGACCTATTTTGGGCAGCAGCAGGCCGCAGCCTTCCATCCCGTGCAGATAATCGCCAAGCTTAACGCTGTGCAAGGGGACTTCGTGTTGTTTGCACCAGCTAGCTGCGCGCTGATTGTCAAACGGAGGAATCAGCAGCATGCCGCTCATTTTGTATTCAGGATCGATGCCGGTGTTGCGCTGCAGGGCCGCCATCGCATCGGGAAACAGGCCCATGCTGTGCTGGGTGAGGCGGGTGACGGATTCCGGATAGTCCCAGGAGCACAGCGGCGACATGATGCCGCCTCCCGCCCAGGAGGCTTCAAGGCCGGTCGTGTTGCGCTCTATCAGCGTGACGCGATGCCCTGCCAGCAGCAGAGCCTGCGCAGAAGTCATGCCTACCGCGCCGCCGCCGACGATCAGGAAGTGTTCAGGCATTTTTGATCAGCGTTTTGGGCAGCGGGAACACCACATTTTCGGTAATGCCCTGAAGCTCGGTGATCTTGTCCGCTCCGAACTGCTGCAGACGGGCAAGCACGCCCTGAACCAGCACTTCCGGTGCGGAGGCGCCCGCCGTGATGCCGATATGAGCCTTGCCGGTAAACCACTCCTGTTTTAAACCTTCCGCATCGTCCACCAGATAGGCGGGCACGCCGACATTGGCGGCAACCTCGCGCAGGCGGTTGGAGTTGGAGCTGTTGGTCGAGCCGACTACGATCACCACGTCGCATTGTGCGACCAGCAGCTTGACCGCATCCTGACGGTTTTGCGTGGCGTAACAGATGTCATCCTTTTTCGGGCCGGTGATATACGGGAAGCGGTTTTTGAGCGCTGTGATGATGAGGCTGGCATCGTCGACAGACAGCGTGGTCTGCGTGACATAAGCCAGATTCTGTTCGTCGCGCACCGTAAGAGCTGCCACCTGCTCCGGGGATTCGATCAGATACATGCCGCCTTCGGTTTGCCCCATGGTGCCTTCCACTTCGGGGTGTCCCTTGTGGCCTATCATCACGACTTCCTTGTTCTGCTCGCGCAGGCGGCACACTTCGATATGCACCTTGGTGACCAGAGGGCAGGTCGCATCGAATACGGTAAGGCCTCTGGCCTCGGCATCTCGCCTGACCGCCTGAGAGACGCCGTGCGCGCTGAAGATCAATATGCTGCCTGAGGGCACATCGTCCAGATCCTCGATGAATATCGCGCCCTTGCTCCTTAGTCCATCGACGACAAACTTGTTATGCACCACTTCGTGGCGCACGTAGATCGGTGCGCCGTGCAGTTGCAGCGCGCGCTCGACGATCTCTATGGCGCGATCCACGCCTGCGCAGAAGCCGCGCGGATTAGCCAGCAGCAGATCCATGTTTTTTCTCCATAAAGCTCTCCCATATCATCAGTCCGGCTCCGCAGGTGATCGCCGAGTCGGCCAGGTTGAAGGCCGGGAAATAGTGTTGGTTCCAGTGGAACATCAGGAAATCTACCACATAGCCGTAGTTGATCCGGTCTATCAGATTGCCAAGCGCTCCGCCCAGTATCAGGCTCAGCGCCAGCGCGAACAGCGTTTCCTTCTCATGTTTCTTCAGCAGCAGGGTGATGGCGATGGACGCGATCACGGCGATGGCGGTAAACAGCCAGCGCTGCATGCCGCCCGCTTCGCTCAGAAAACTGAAGGCGGCACCGGCATTGTGCAGTCTTGCCAGATCGAATACCTCCAGCACCTTGATGCTCTCAAGATAATCGAAGTGAGCGACGATGTAATACTTGCTTATCTGATCGAGCACAACGACCAGAAAACTCAGTGCCAGCCAGCGTTTAAGCATAGTTCCTCGATTCGCCCTCTCCGTACAGATTGCTCACGCAACGGCTGCAAAGGGTGGGGTGACTGGCATCTATGCCTATATCTTGCCGGTAGTGCCAGCAGCGTTCGCATTTTTCATGAGCGCTGGGGGTGACCTGGATGCGCGGCTCTTCTGTCGTCAGATGCACGGTGGCGCGCGAGGTGATGAGCACCAGACGAAGATCGTCACCAAGGCCTGAGAGTATCTCGAAGTCAGCCCCCGATGTATAGATGTCGACTTCGGCGGCCAGGGCCGAGCCTATCAGTCCGGCCGAGCGGGCTTCTTCCAGCTGCTTGTTGACCCTGGCACGCCACTCGGCGATTTTCAGCCATGCGCTGACGCGATCCGCATCAAGCGGGTTTTCGGGAAGTTCATGCCATACGCCTTCGAACACGCTGACCTTGCCGTTCAGAATGGTCCAGGCTTCTTCGCCGGTAAAACTCAGTATGGGCGAGATCAGCCGGGTCAGGGTGTGGGTGATGTGGTACAGCGCATTCTGGGCCGAGCGGCGCGCGGCTGAATTTTCACCCGAGGTATAGAGGCGGTCTTTCAAAATATCCAGATAGAAGCTGCCCAGGGTTTCGGAACAGTATCCCAGCAGTTTTTGCACCGCCAGATGAAATTCGTAGCGGTCGTAATCGGCACGCACTTCAGTTTGCAGTTTGTGCGTCAGATGAAGCGCATAGCGGTCGATCTCCAGCCACTGACTGACGGGCAGGGCGTTCTTCTCGATATCGAAATCGGAGATGTTGGCCAGCAAAAATTTCAAGGTGTTGCGGATGCGGCGATAGCTCTCCACCACGCGTTTTAAAATTTCATCCGAGATGGTCAGCTCGCCCGAGTAATCGGTCGAAGCGGTCCAGAGCCGCAGGATGTCGGCGCCCAGCGTGTCGAATATCTTCTGCGGGGCGATCACATTGCCCTTGGACTTTGACATCTTGTGCCCCTGTCCGTCGACCACGAAGCCGTGGGTGAGCAGGGCCTTAAAAGGCGCGCGACCGTTGATCGCACAACCTGTCAATAATGATGACTGGAACCAGCCTCTGTGCTGGTCCGAGCCTTCCAGATACAAATCGGCAGGTGAGCGCAGACCTTCGCGTCGATTGAGGACTGCCGCATGGGTAGCCCCCGAATCGAACCATACATCCAGCGTGTGGGTGAGTTTCTTGTAGTGCTGCGCATCCTCGCCGATCAGATCCGCCGCATCGAGGCTGAACCAGGCTTCTATGCCTTGGGCTTCGACCCGCAGTGCCACTTTTTCCAGCAAAGACGCCGTATCAGGATGCAGTTCGCCCGTTTCTTTGTGCACAAAAAACGGCATCGGCACGCCCCAGTTGCGCTGGCGCGAGACGCACCAGTCCGGGCGGTTCTTGATCATCGCTTCCAGACGGGCGCGGCCCCAGGAAGGGAAGAACGCCGTTTCGTCCACCGCCTTGTTGGCCAGCTCGCGCAGCGGGATTGCCTGCTCGCTTTGCCCCTGGTGTGTCTGGTTCATGCCGATGAACCACTGGGGGGTGGAGCGGAAGATGATGGGAGTCTTATGGCGCCAGCAGTGCGGATAGCTGTGCTGGACTTTCTTCAGGCACAAAAGATGTCCGGAGGATTCCAGTGCCTGCAGCACGATGTCGTTGGCCTTCCAGACGAACACCCCGGCCAGCGGGGTTGCACCCGCCGGCGGCACGCTCGCGAGGAACTTGCCGTCGTCGCCCACCGGATTGTCGGTAGGCAAGCCGTATTTCTGACCTACAAAATAGTCGTCCAGGCCGTGTGCCGGGGCCGTATGCACCAGGCCGGTACCCGATTCGGCCGTGACATGCTCGCCGCAGATGACAGGTACGGAGCGGTTCTGGAAAGGATGGCGCAGCACCAGCAAATCGAGCGCGGCACCTTTGCAGACGCCGAGCGTATTGCCTTCGAGCTGATAGCGCTCAAGGCAGCTGGCAGCAAGTTCCGATGCCAGCACCAGATAAGCTTTGCCGGTATGGATCAGGCTGTATTCAAAATCCGGATGTACGCTCACCGCCTGATTGGCAGGCAGGGTCCACGGGGTGGTGGTCCAGATTACCAGGGATGCCAGGGCCGTATCCGGCAGCGACACGCCAAAGGCGCGGGAAAGCGCGGCGGTATCGGCAACTTCGAATCCCACGTCGATCGCACTGGAAGTCTTGTCTTCGTATTCGACTTCGGCTTCAGCCAGCGCCGACTGGCAGTCCAGGCACCAGTTCACCGGCTTATAGCCCTGATACAGATAGCCGTTTTTCTGAATCTGACCGATGGCGCGGATGATGTCGGCTTCGGTCTTGTAGTCCATGGTGAGATAAGGCTGGTCCCAGTCGCCCAGCACGCCTAAGCGGATGAAGTCCTTCTTCTGGCGCTCGACCTGTTCGGCGGCATAGCTGCGGCAAAGTTCGCGAAATTGCGCAGGCGGAATCGCCTTGCCGTGTTTTTTCTCCACCATCAGTTCTATGGGCAGTCCGTGACAGTCCCATCCGGGCACATAAGGCGCATCAAAACCCGACAGGGTCTTGCTCTTGATGATGATGTCCTTGAGTATCTTGTTGACCGCATGGCCGATGTGGATGTCGCCGTTGGCATAAGGAGGGCCGTCGTGCAGGATGAACAAAGGCAAGCCCGCCTTGGCGGCCCTGATCTTCTGGTAGCGGTTCTGCCATTGCGAGAGCATCTGGGGCTCGCGTTTGGCCATGTCGCCGCGCATCGGAAAGGGGGTGTCGGGAAGATTGAGTGTTTTTTTAGTCATGTTGATTGAACCATTTCTTTGCATTTTCCACATCCAGCGCGATCTGTCGCGTCAGCGTGCCCACGTCGGGAAATTTCTGTTCGTCGCGGCGTTTCTGAAGAAACTCGATACGCAGCCTTTTTCCGTAAATATTTTGTTCGAATTCAAAAAGATGCACTTCCAGCAGCGGTTTTGCATCGCACTTCAGCGTCGGGCGTACGCCCAGGCTTGCCACGCCTTGCAGTACGCCCAATCCTTCCGAGTGCGCCTCCACCACGAAGATGCCGGACAGGGGAGGGCGGTTGCGTTTTAACTGGATGTTGGCGGTCGGATAGCCCAGTTTTCGTCCCACCGCATCGCCGTGCACCACGCGTCCCGTGATGCTGTAGCTGCGCCCCAGATAGTCGTGCACCCGTCGCATCTGTCCGGCCGCCAGTGCTGCGCGCACCGCGGTGCTGGAGATGCGCACGCCTTCGTGCATCACACTGCTCATCGATTGCACCTCGAATCCTCTGGAAATCCCGAACTTCCTTATCAGTTCAAAATCTCCCGAACGCTGGCTGCCGAAGCGGAAGTCGTCGCCGATCAGGATGTAATCTGCGTGTACCTTTTCGTGCAACGCAGTGATGAAATTATCCGCCGTCATCCTGGCAAAAGCGGCATCGAAGCGGCAAACATGCACCCGGTCTATATTGAGGCGAGCAAAAAAATCCAGCTTTTCCCGCAGGCTGTTCAGTCTGGGCGGCGCCTGATCGGGAGTGAAAAATTCGCGCGGATGCGGCTCGAATATCACCACGGCAGACAGCAGTCCGCGCTCGCCGGCAGCCGTTTTCAGTTGTTCGAGCAGTGCCTGATGGCCCAGATGCACGCCGTCGAAATTTCCGATGGTGAGTGCGACAGGCCGGGTGTCAGGGGAATGTAGTCCGCGTAGTATCTGCATAGCGGCGGGATTATACCGTGAGAAGGTAGGACTGCGTAGGACGAGCTGACTATGATGAGCTGTATCGGCGGGGCGAATTTACTGGTACGCTGCGGGCAGATGTGTATTCTGGAATTGAACAAGATGTCCGAACAACAAAAATCTTCGCCCGGCACGCTGTTGAGAGCGACCGATATTTCCATCGCTGAAGTGCGCGCCATGATAGACGGCGCTCAGATGTTCAGGGATTTCGAATGGTCGCAGATAGAAGCGCTTTCCGCCTATCTCAAGCTGTACCGTGCAGTTCCCGGCACCGTGCTGTTCAGGGAAGGCGAGCACGGCGATTTCATGTGTATCGTGTTGCGCGGCCGACTCGCCATCCGCAAGGAAGACTCGCTGCACGACGACAAGACGGTTGCGACCGTGAATCCGGGCCGCAGTCTGGGCGAAATGGCCATGGTGGACAGCGAGCCCAGGTCGGCAACCGCCGTGGTGATGGAAGAGGCGTTGCTGGCGGTGCTGACTCAGGAGAGTTTTAATGCGATCACCCGCGAAAAACCGGCTCTGGCGGTGAAACTACTGCTAAAAATCGCACAGCTGATCAGCCAGCGCCTGCGTCACACCAGCGGAGTGCTGGTGGACTATCTGGAAAAATAAATCCCGGGTTAACGCCTCAATTCCTTTCCCCGCCGGGAAATTCCCGCTCCTTCGTAACAACGCCGTTTCAAACTCACATTAAATTGCTGGTTTGAACTTCAGAAAAACCGGCGATGCCGGATTTTCGCGTTGTAAGGGGGCGATTGCGAAGAACTTTTTACAATCTTCTTCGGTTAGATCATGGCGAACAAGTGCTTTCCACGGTCATTTTCAAGGTAACAATTCTTCGGTAACTGCAAACCGGGTTAGCCGCACTAGCAAAAGAAAAATATCTCGCATTCCGTGCACAAAAAGGTTCAAGAATCGCTTTCGATCTGACCTTGTGAAAAGTTCCAGCGCTTCAACCGCCGAAACTATTGAATCTGCATCACTTCAGATGCTCCTATCACAATTCCACCGAAAATGTAACTGTCAGACCTGATAGGTACGAAACCCGGCATTTTCTGATTAAATGCAGGGAAGAATTAATATATGCAGCATCGGGCTTGGGACATGTAATGATCAACGATGAATATCTGGTTTGTGCTGCCCATCGCTGAGCAAAGCATCTAGCAGGAAAGTAGTCGTTCATAATGATATATACATCGTCGCGTAAACAGCTTGAGCAGATGCTTGATAAAGTTCGGCAGCTACAATCAGACGAGGAGTTTGTTATTTCTAAAAAACACAACGATACCCTAGATGTTTTACTTATTTGCGCGCTTAAGGATGAATACGACCAAGTCCTTAAAGTTACTGATGGCCTTCAGGATCCGGGCTGGTATGAATTTCCGCTTGCGAGCGGTTGGCTTGTAGCGGAAGCTGACTATATAACTGCGACTGGCGGCACACTACGCATTCGGGCGACACACGCAAGCCATATGGGGCGAGAGCAGGTTCAAGCTACCGCAAGTAAACTCATTCATGAACAAGCTGCAAGATGTATTGCCATGAGTGGAATATGCGCCGGGCGGCGTGGCAAAGTTTCCTTGGGCGATGTGATTTTTGCGGAACGGCTCTGGTCTTATGACACGGGAAAAGTGACATCAGAAAAGGGTAAACAAAAATTCCAAGGCGATCCTATTCAGTACAATCCAGCAAAAGTATGGGTGCAGCGAATGCAACATACCGCTATCCCTCCTCCAAGTACACCGTGGTTAAGCTCACGTCCAAATTTGCCATTAGAACATCAAGAAGATTGGGCTTTACTTCGCGTACTTGCGGGTGAAGAACCAAGCAAACATGCTGACTTCAATACAGCGTGTCCGAACTGGAGCGATGTTCTGCCGCGTCTTTGGGCTCGTGAATGGCTAGAAAAACCGTTGATGTTGACCGCTGCTGGACGTCAGCGCGCGGAAGAATTATCTCTGCTCTATCCCAGCATTCTTCCCGCACCATCTGAATTTAAGATTCATGTTGCACCCGTAGCGACGGGAGCTTCTGTTAGCGAAGATGAAAGTATTTTTCCCCGTCTAGCAGATTCAATGCGCAAAGTTCTTGGCATCGAAATGGAGGGCAGTGCATTGGGTGCACTGGGTGAAGCCCACGACATATCTGTGGTTGTCGCAAAAGGTGTGTCTGATTATGGTGACTTGTTCAAAGATGATCGTTACCGCGAATTTGCAGCTAGAGCTGCCGCAGAATGCTTGATTTTGCTATTACGTAATTCGTCAGATTTGCTCAAAGTCGAAGTGTTGCAAGAAAATGTTTCTGTAACAACAAATCAGAGTTGTCTAATATTTCCCGATAGGCAGCAGTTAACTGAGAGTGGCGGAATAAACTCAGCAAGTAGTTCTGAAATTATTACTAATGTGGACTTTTGCCGAAATTTTCCACTGGAACCAGTACCAAAGCTCCCTCGAGAGCAATTATTTGAAGTTATTTACAAGACCTTAATATCCCACAGAGTTGTAATGCTTGAAGGAGAGCCTCTATCAGGAAAGACGGAATGCCTTGCTGATTTTATGCGAAGATCTCCGAATACCTGCATAGGGGTATTCCTGAATCCAGATCTTGGGGTTTTTCAATCACCTGGCTATTTTAGATTAGTAATTGCGGAACAAATTTCCTGGATTGTTGATGGAACACGTCTGTTAGATGATGTTGTGCCAGAAGAGCGTTATAAACAACTGTTGTATAAGCTTCAGAGACATGCAAAAAATATTCGTATAACTTGGCTAATTGATGGTTTATCTTTAGGGAAAAGTAATAAATGTTCAGATGTATCTGAGCTGGTTGATCTTATCCCATTTGGGATGAGAGAGTTTGACTTTGTTGTTGCTGGTGAGCGAGACCTAACAGCACTTTTAAATCTCCACGATCAAAAAACAAAATCTGTACTACTTTTTCCTGTTGCACGAGAAGAAGCAACCAGTTATTTTTCGGACATGAAGCTTGAGGATCACGATGTTCAAGAAATTCGTCAATTTTCAGCCGGTGTTATCGGAAGAATGCAAAAATTTAGAGATTTTTTGCGTGCAGGTATTTCTATTGATTCGCTTTTGCAAGAAAAAAATCCCTCGCTAGAATCTCTCTTTGAGTTTGAATGGAAGCTAATTCCACAGACTGAAGATATGTGGAGGATTCTAGCCTATGTTGTTTTCTCGAATAAACCAGTAACTGTCATAGAATTTACTAGATACCTTGAAGTTGGGGTTGATGCAGTAAAATGTATGTTGGATAACTGCCGCATTCTAACGGTTTCTGTAGATACTCATACAGTTTCAATTGAATCTAGAGCTCAGCGACAATTTGTAAAAAATAGACTTGGAAGTCTCGAAAAACAGGTTCGCTCCTACATCATAAAAGATTTACTGGAAACTCCGACTAGTAAAGAAGCGATTACGTATCTTCCATCACAATTTATGGATGCTGGTCGGCATGATGAATTGCTTAAACATCTTGATCCAAATCACTTTCTAAGTGTTCTTAAAACAGAACACTCATTAAACTCTATAAGAAAGCATGCCGAACTTGGAATTGATGCGGCTCGTACTTTGAATAATAGCCCCGCAGAATTATCGTTGTCACTGATTAAGTCTATGGCGACAGGGATAACATTTTCCATTGGCTCGGATTCTCATATTGAAGCATTGGTTAAACTTGGTTCGTCTGAGAGTGCACTCGAACTTGCTTCAATTGCACCTACAACTGAAGAACGACTTCATCTCCTGGCGATTGCTGCGAATGCACTTTATAAGAACAACCAGCCAATCCCTGGGGACTTAAAGAATGAAATTCGACTACTTCAGAAAAATATTCACTTTGAGAATCTTGGTGATTTAGGAGTTGATATTGCATGTAACTTGTTACCAGTTGATTTTGATGTGGCAAGTGAAATCATCAACAGTGTGCTTGATGGTGCTCGAAAAAGGATCGAAATAAAGAGCAATACTCTTGCCGAAAATCGGCAAGAGTTTGGAGTTAGTGATTGTGGAGATACTTCGTCTCCTACTGGTAAAAGAAATCTTGATCACATACCTCAAAATCAAGCCAGAAAGTTTGCTGATGCCATCGTCGCAACGGTTGAGAAGTTTTCCTATGAACGAATTGTCGCATTTGTAAAAGGGATCGCCCCTTCCAATAAAATAATGGTACTTGCTCGATGGCTTGGGCAAAACAGGGAGCATATTGACGCATGTAGAATTGCAGATCAAGCATTAGATGTTGTGCTTAGTGAGGCCTCCCGGTCACCGAGGCTTCGTGATTTGCGTGAGATTGCTGAGATTCTTCCAAGCATTAAAGATTTTCATCAGAGAGAATCTCTTGCTAGAAGATTAAATGCACAAATTGGTTTGTTGGCACACCAAGGAACATCTGAGGAGTTTTGTCGTCTTCAACTTCTCCTCTATCGGATACGTTTTCCAAATGAACAAAGTAATGTCGAGTTATTATTGATTGAACTTTTTGGTGAAATCGAAGTAATAAAGGAAATTAGTGTTCGGACCACATGCTGGGCATGGATGTTATTTCAGTTAACTCAGTTTGAAAACGCAGATAAACTTGAAAATGAGACTTCACTTATATCTGAAGTTGAAGCCAAGTTATCACAGACAATTAATTGTCTTCTTCTGTGTACTGCCAATCACTATTTGGCATCAAGAGCTGCTATTTCCGCACTTGCACAGACAAACTTAGATGGGGCGATCGAACTAGTTGAAAGACTAAATACGGAAGATTCAAGAGACAAAGGATATAATGAATTAATTAGAAGCTTACTGAATTCAAAGATTGACGAAAAAAGTTTGAATGTACTTAAAAAATCTGTCGAAAGTATTGTCGATGACAATATTCGCACCAAAGCAGTCCTTGGTGTGCTACGTTTTCTATCCAGGAAAGCTGAAACTAAGCAATCAATCTCATTTTTTCCGATATTAGGTGATCTATGGAGACTAATTCGAGTTTCGTCCGGAAAACTTCAGGCTTTAGCATTTGCGTTTAGATTACAAATGCTTGAGCAGGACGAAGCAGTTGATATTGAAGACATGACGAAAATGTTGAAATCGCTGTGGGAGAAAGTACTGAGTGATTCAGTCAGGGTTGAGCTTGGATATTGGATTGCCAGTGAACTTGCAATCACTAACCCGACTCTAGCACATGATTGGATAAATCGCTCAATTGACTTTGCAAAGCAACGACATATTCCTTCAGACTCAGTTCTTAACGCACTTTTAACAACTGTATCTTTAGCTTCGAGGGTGTTTATCTATGTTGATGATACAACCGATGATTCGTATCGTCGAATCTCATCTTTGATCGAGTCTATTCCATCATGTGAGTTACAACTCCAGCTTTGGACTACTCTTGGCATAAGGATGCACTATGCTGAAAAATATCAAGTTGCAAAACGCATAGCCAACGGACCAGTTGACCAAATTTTGAACTCTTCGTATCCCGATAATGACTTGGTTTTTGAATCAATGGCTTCGAATGCGGCGCCATTACTTTATCTAGTTCATCCTGCAACTGCCACTCAAATTATTAACCGCATTACGAGTGAGCATTACCGCGATCTTGCGCGAAGTAATATATGCTATGTCTTAATGACTCACTCCCCAGTTGGTGAACCATTTGAAAAGCCAGATGATCGCACTTATTCGTTGGAACAGGGAACCGTAGCTGACGTATTAACTATACTTAAAGACATCAAATTGGACTCTGCAATTTTGAATATTGTAGAGGATCTTTGCGCAAGCATTGGTTCTGAAGCAAACAAAGCAAAAATCACTCGAAATGCAGCCGCTGACGACTTAAATACGCTAACGAGAATCGTCGAAGTTAGTTTGCCGGACAGTAGAAATATTAAGCATAAAGGCTATCTGATTGCTTGCCGAGCTTACATCCTAAAAGCTCGATGTTCTATTCCTAAGGCAAGTATTCAAAAAGAAGAATGGACTACACTGTACTCTGATGCAAGGGAGATAGATAACATAGCTGATAAAGTTGTTGTAACTGCAATCGTCGGAAGCTGTGCTGTTTTAGCAAAAATTCGCAGTTCAATAAGTAATTGGATCGAGGATATTCGTCATGATCTTGCTGCGATCCCCTCTGATCAAGATCGAGTGGATCGATATGTTTGGGTAGCAAGTCTTGTTAAATCTGCCGATCGTTCAGCTTGTAGGAATCTATTGTCTGATGCAATGAAACAAATAGTACAATTACCCGAAACAGATGACATGGTTTCGAGGCAAAGACGTATCTTAGATATGGCAAATGCAATGGATCCAAAGCTCGCAGATCAACTTATAGACCTAAATGATGGGGATGATGCTCGTCACAACCTTTTGAAAAAGGAGAAGGTTAAGTATACCAATTGTATTGCGTTAGGAAAAAATCCAGGTACTGAAGAAGTTAGTCAAATGACAGATCAGGAGTTGGCAGATATTTGTGGTAACAATCTTGGTCAGCTCTTAGCCGGGCGTATAAGAGTTCGAGCAATTGAGGATTTTTATGCGCTGCAAAATAGGGCTTCAACAATGCCAATAAACACGGCTTCAAATATCTGGCATTTAATTGTAGAAAGCTCACTTAGGAAAAGAAGTACAGATAAAAACAATAATTTCGCATTAAATCTGTTTAATTCCACATGTAAATCAGCTGAAATCGTATGCGGCCTGATAGGACAATTTTTTAGTGGTGAACAGCGTAATCGAATACTGGATATTGGAATTGTTCGTTATGGTGATAGGGAGTTATTTCTTCGACGGTTACGTGATTGGGCGATGCCTTTTGATAATGAAGTCATAAGAATTTCTGATCCATATTTTGGTCCAGAAGATTTAGAGCTTGTTAAAGCGATATTTTTTAATGCCCCCAACGTAAAATTTCGAATTTTGACAAGTCGAGAGCAAATTCGAAAGAAAAAATTACATGATGTTGCTGAAGCTTTTCAAGAAGCATGGCAGCAGATTAGCGATGAAACAATACCTGAAATCGAGTTGTCAGTGGTAGGTATCGGAAATGATGGCAAACACCCCATCCATGATAGATGGATTGTATGCGAGAAGAGTGGACTTAGACTCGGTACATCCGCTCACTCAATGGGTCAGATGCGTACTTCGGAAATATCAGAAATTGATTCACCAAGCTTGTTATCAAATATCTGTGACGAAGTTGATTTGTATATGGATCGGGCTCCACGAGAAATAGCTGGGGAGCGGCTATATTTTGCAAAATACACTTTATAGAACGGCTATGGGATTATGCATGATGGTTTCTTTGTAAAAAATAGCAGAGTTACTCAAGAGAGCTAGGACTCTTTTCAAATCCCGCAATGTGATATTAGTGAAGTTTAGCTGGCTTGAATAGCAAGTCAGGAAGTAGCGCGACATGATTGACCTTATTGTCTTATTTGCAGTTATGACGTTCTATAACAGGTATTGCGGCTGAGAAATTGTAAGGAGGGGTGATGTTGGGATTGCCACAGCCCTTCGGGCTTCGCAAAGACGAAGTGGACTGGATTGCCACAGCCCTTCGGGCTTCGCAAAGACGAAGTGGACTGGATTGCCACAGCCCTTCGGGCTTCGCAAAGACGGGGTGCGCTGGTTTGCCACAGCCCTTCGGGCTTCGCAAAGACGGAGTGGATTGGATTGCCACAGCCCTTCGGGCTTCGCAAAGACGGAGTGGACTGGATTGCCACAGCCCTTCGGGCTTCGCAAAGACGGGGTAGGCTGGATTTCCACCGCCCTTCGGGCTTCGCAAAGACGAAGTGGACTGGATTGCCACAGCCCTTCGGGCTTCGCAAAGACGAAGTGGACTGGATTGCCACAGCCCTTCGGGCTTCGCAAAGACGGGGTGCGCTGGTTTGCCACAGCCCTTCGGGCTTCGCAAAGACGGAGTGGATTGGATTGCCACAGCCCTTCGGGCTTCGCAAAGACGGAGTGGACTGGATTGCCACAGCCCTTCGGGCTTCGCAAAGACGGGGTAGGCTGGATTTCCACCGCCCTTCGGGCTTCGCAAAGACGAAGTGGACTGGATTGCCACAGCCCTTCGGGCTTCGCAAAGACGAAGTGGACTGGATTGCCGCAGCCCTTCGGGCTTCGCAAAGACGGAGTGGACTGGATTGCCGCAGCCCGAAGGGCCGTGGCAATCACAGTTTGAATGAATAAGCCGTCAGCACCTCAGGATTTTTGCGGCAAAAATTCAATGCCCGTGCGTTTGACCAGTTCCTGATAGCTGATCGGTTTGCCCACTTTGGCATCGTCCTTGTTGTCCAGCCAGTTGACCCAGGTGCGGTTGCTGGAAGGGTCATAGACCAGTTTGAACAGATGCTGCGGAACCCACACGCGGTTCGGTCCTATGGTGGGCGGCGTGCCGTCGAACACCGGCCCTGTGATCACATACACATCGCCCGGCGCGCGCATCACGTATTTTCGCGTAGCTTTTTCGATGCTGGCCCAGGCCTTGCGGTTGTTGAGCGCGTACTGCGGCACCATATTGGCCAGCGAGAAACTTTGCGCCATCGCTTCATCGCCTGCCATGTCGCCCGCCGGTGCCATGTGGCCTCGATCGAATCCTGAACCGTGATAGTCCTCCAGTTCCGCGCGTTCGCTGCGCGGCAGACGGGCATCGGCATAGAACTTATTGGTGCGCTGATTGTTTTTTGCCGCCTTGAGCACCTGACTGTTCAAGCGCTCTGCGACATACAGCGGAGTGTGGCTCCTGCCCGAATGCATTACGGCAAAGGAATTAAAACACAGCGCGCGCGGCTGCAGTCCTTCTATGCTGCGGATCTGCGGCGGACTGCCGTTGGCAAATACTTCGCGGCACGGCTTGAAATCGCCCTGAGCCGCTGCGCTGAGCGAAAAAACCAGCAGGAACGGTAGCAGTTTTTTCATCCGCGGTTAACCGTGCAGGGCATTGAGCTGTTTGGCGATGATGTCGTGATTGAGCCACAGCACCGGGCCTGAGGGATTTGACGTTTCGTGGAACATCAGCGGGCCTGTGCCTTCCAGAACCAGCGCGCTAAGATGGCCTACCACCAGCTCCTTGCGGTCAACGTGCATCTGGGTGATCTCTTCGGAAGTTCCTATCATCAGTTCGGCCAGCGCTTCGGAGTTGTCCATAGGCCAGGCTGCAAAGTTTCGGTAGGCTGCCATCACCTCGCTGGTGTTGTAGTTTTCGATTTTTTGCAGCAGGTCTTCGAGCGTGATGCCCTCCTGCAACAGCGGACGGCAGAGGTCCCATTGCGCATTCGCCCAGGCGGAACCGTTTTCCGCGATCAGCGCCTTGAGCAGCGGGAATAGCGAGAGTTCTACGCCGACGAAGATATCGGATGAGTTGGTGCGAATTTCCGGGCAGTTGTAGACGGTCGCCTTGATGCCATTGGCCCAGGCGTCGACCGCGACCTGCTCCAGACGCATCTTGGCCAGCCCCTGGGTGTAATTGCTGTAAGTCTGCCACTGATAGCGGCCTTCGATCAGGATTTCGGTGCCGTGATAGCCGTAGGCCGTATAGCGCGCCTGACCGCCGGTTTTCTCCAGCCTGTCGCGGATGGCGGCGCTGCCTTCGATCAGGTACTGAAAACTGTTGGCGGTGACTTCGTCGAAATTCATCAGGATGAGTTTGCCAAGGTCGCTGTCCAGCAGCGCGCGCGAAGACATGAAGCGCTCGCCGCGGCCCTTGTAGATGCGGTTGGCGATGGCCAGAAACACCTTCACCTTGGGGATGCCGCCCGCCATGGTGTGGGCAAAGAAGGCGTTTGAGCCGTCCGGAATCAGGCTGTCGATTTCAGACATCACCTGAGCCAGGGAATTTTTGAAACGCGAGATGCCAGCTTCCCGGCATTTTTCTATGTGCTGCCAGTCGAGCTTGTCTTCCTGCCAGCTCTTTAAAGTCATGCCGGAGAGCATATCGGTAGGTGTGGGTGTGCCTTGCGGTGCATCCAGATCGAATCCGGCCATCAGCGGTACATTGATGATGCGCCCGCCCAGATTGGCTTCCGCCTCCTGCAACTCTTCGGCGGTGAGGGCGCGCAGCACATTGTTTTCATCGCGACGACCGACGGTGATGCCCAAAATGGTCATGCCGGATTTTTTCGCTTCGTTGACCAGACCGTTGGCGTAGCCTCTGCCGAACAATTCGCCGAACAAAACGAATACATCGCCTGGTCGGAAAATGTTGCTTTGCGGAAGGTCTCGTAAAGGTACAGGGGAATTTATCATCATGACTCCAAAAAATAATTAAACGGTGCCGCCGACCGTGAGGCCGTCGATTCTGACTGTGGGCTGGCCTACCCCGACCGGTACGCTCTGGCCTTCCTTGCCGCAGGTGCCGACGCCGGAATCGAGCGCCATGTCGTTGCCTATCATGGAGATGCGGGTGAGCACATCCGGGCCGTTGCCGATCAGCGTTGCGCCCTTGACCGGATGCGTGATCTTGCCGTCCTCTATCATGTAGGCCTCGGCGGTGGAGAATACAAATTTGCCGCTGGTGATGTCAACCTGACCGCCCGCGAAGTTGACCGCATACAGACCGTGTTTGACCGAAGCGATGATCTCGGCAGGGTCCTTGTCGCCGCCCAGCATGTAGGTGTTGGTCATGCGCGGAATGGGGATGTGCGCGTAAGATTCGCGGCGGGCGTTGCCGGTCACCGGCACTCCCATCAGCCTGGCATTCAGGGTGTCCTGCAGATAGCCTTTGAGGATGCCGTTTTCGATCAGCGTGGTGCACTGGGTCGGATTGCCCTCGTCGTCCATCTGCATCGAGCCGCGCCGGTTGGATAATGTGCCGTCATCCACCACGGTGACCCCCTCGGCCGCAACGCGCTGACCGACCCTGCCTGAAAATGCCGAACTGCCCTTGCGGTTGAAATCGCCCTCCAGACCGTGACCTATGGCCTCGTGCAGCAGTATGCCCGGCCAGCCGTTGCCCAGCACCACCGTCATATTGCCGGCCGGAGCCGGGGCGGCATCCAGATTGACTACCGCCTGATGCACCGCCTGAGCCGCATATTTCTTCAGCATCTCGTCGTCAAAATAGGCGTAATCGAAACGACCGCCGCCCCCGGCCGATCCTTGTTCGCGTCGTCCGTGACTTTCGATGATGACGGTGACCGACAGACGCACCAAAGGGCGGATGTCGGCATTCATCAGGCCGTCGTTGCGCGCGACCATCACCACCTCATATTCGCCTGCCAGTCCTGCCATCACCTGTACCACGCGAGGATCTAGCGCCCGCGCATAGCCTTCGATGCGTTCGAGCATCGCCACCTTTTCGGCGTCCTTCAGGCTTGCGATCGGATCGTCGGGGAGGTAGATGTCGCGCCGCGAACCGCGATGTATCACAGGTACGGTTTGTGTGCCGCCCGAACTTGCGATGGCGCGCGTGGCATTGGCCGCGCTTTGCAGCGCGTTCAGGCTGATGTCGTCGGAATAGGCGAAGGCGGTTTTCTCGCCGCTGACCGCGCGCACGCCCACGCCCTGATCGATGCTGAAACTGCCGGACTTGACGATGCCCTCTTCGAGCGACCAGCTCTCCGCGCGGCTGTACTGAAAATACAGGTCGGCGTAGTCGAGCCGGTGCGACATCATGCTGTTGAATACCTGTTCGATCTGCAGCGTTTCGATCAGGTAGGGAGCCAGCAGTATCTGCTGTGCGGTGTTGAACAGAGTGTCGGACGAGGCGGCTAGGGTCATATGTATAAAATAGTGGTGAGTAGGGGGGATTTCAATTCGACAGCATTAGCAGCTGTGCAATATTCGATGCGTCAGCGCCGGCAGGCTGATGCGCAGGCTGGACTGATAGCCGCGGTTGATTTCGGCGATCACCACGCCCGAACCGCGCGGCAGCCTGTCCAGCACGCGCCCCCAGGGATCGACGATCATGCTGTTGCCGTGAGTCTCGCGCCCGTTGACGTGATAGCCGCCCTGAGCCGATGCCACAAGATAGGCCAGATTTTCGATGGCGCGTGCGCGCACCAGCGTCTCCCAGTGCATTTTGCCGGTGGTTTCGGTGAAGGCGGCGGGCAGCACGATGATGTCGACTTCCTTCATGGCGCGGAACAGTTCGGGGAAACGCAGATCGTAACAGATGGCAAGGCCGATGCGGCCGAACGGGCTGTCCACCACCACGACCTGATTGCCGGGCTCTATGGTGCTGGCCTCGTCGTAGCTCTCGTTACCCATGGTCAGATTGAACAGGTGGATCTTGTCGTAGCGCGCGACCTGTGCGCCGCTGTCGTCGTATACCAGACAACTGTTGAGCACCTTGTCGGCTACGCCCGATGCCAGCGGGATGGAGCCGCCCACCAGCCATATCTTGTGTTCCTGCGCCATCTCGGACAGAAAAGACTGGATAGGGCCTGCGCCCGGCTGTTCGCGTACGGCCAGCTTGTCCTGCTCTTTCATACCCATGATGGCAAAAAATTCTGGCAACACCACCAGCTTTGCCCCCTGTTCGGCAGCGCGTGCGATCAGACGGCGTGCTTCGCTCAGATTGCCGGCTACGTTAGGGCCGGAAGCCATCTGTATGGCGGCAACTTTAAAAGGGGCGGCTTGAGTGGAGATGTTAGGCATGTATGGTTCCTGAGTTATTTTTTATCCGTTTTTTTGACTGCTTCGACTTTGATCTGCTTCTCTCCAACCTTGAGCACGTTCGGGTTGCTCCAGGTTCCGCTGACATTGTATTCAAAAGAGATTAACTTATCGAGCGGATTACCCAGTACCTTGCTGACGATCAGCGTGCCAATTCCCACTACCGGTCCTGCGGCAAAGGCGCTCAGCATGGAGACGCTGGAGCCTAAGGTGGGCAGCACCGCTACATGCAGATTCTGTGTTTCGTCGTTCAGGTTGATGTCTCCTGCCATCGTCACCTTGGCCGAAGAGCCGTCTATGTGCAGATCGTCCGTATGGATAATCCCCTGTTTAATGGTCGCATTGCCGTTTATGTTGTCAAATTCAAAGCCTGCGCTGAATACATCGGTGAAATCCAGCGTGATGCGTTTGGGCAGCGCCTGCAGGCTCAGGATGCCCAAGAGTTTGCCTATTCCCGGTTCCATCTTGAGAAACTGCCCCTGACCCGTGTCCAGCTTGAGGGTGCCGTTCAGTGTCGCGTAGTTGAAATCGTCCGGCTGACCGTCCCAGTTGAGCCTGGCGTTGAGTTTCCCGCTGCCGTTTTTCACCGTGCCGGGATAGCCGGAACGGGTCAGTATTTTTCCTGCATTGGATATTTCCAGCAACAAATTGAGCCGGGTTTGTGCGCCTTGCCAGAGGCCATCGCCGCTCAGGCTGCCGTCCTGGTTGGTCGCGTGCAAGCGGGCCAGTCGCCAGTTCTGCCCCTCGGGGAATCCTACCAGGTCGAAATGACCGATATTCTTGCCTTTGTAGATTAAATCCTCGACGGCGATGTCGACGGCTGGCAAGTCCTGAGGATGGTTGTCGTCTTCCTTGGCGCTAGCCTGAGTGGGCACCTCTTCGCCGCTCCAGTACAGGTTGCGCAGACGGGCGGACAGCTTGGCTGTGCCGTTATAGCCGTGCGGCAGCCAGGTGATTTCGCCGTTCAGCGGGATGCTGGAGAGCTGCGCGGACAGGCCGTCGCCGCGTTTGACGGCGTTAACGCCGATGTCTTTAAGGCTCAGCCCGTACCCTGTAATCTTGTCGATATGCACACTGGCGCCAGAGACCGGGATGGCTTGACCGGAACCTGCGCCCAATGCGCCCCATCCTTGCAGCGACAGGGACGGCAGTCTGCCGGTGAGCCAGATTCCGTCCTTGTTTGTCGCATTGTCCGCCACAGGTCCGCCGAAATTGATCACGCCCTTGCGGTATGCGCCGTCTGAACTGATCAGACGCGCACTGAGCAATTTGCCGACTTGCGCGGTGACGGTGCTCTGATTCTCAGTGATACTCTTCTTTTCGATGTGCACAGGCCAGATTTCGTTGGCCGCCTTATTCAGTGGGGCGGGTAAGGAGGAGCTGATGCCCTGCAGGTTGGAGTTCAGCGTGACTCTGGCGATTTTTTTGATCACGCTGATGTTCGCATCCCACGCGGCGCCCCCCTGCAGCTGGCCGAGCAGAGGACTGTTCTCGCTTTTTCTCAATACATCGATGTTGGCGCGCCCCTGCAGGCTGGCTCGCACTTCGCCGCCTTCGGCAGTCTGCACATTCAGTCGGGCAGGGCCGCCCAGTATGTCGGCGTTTACCGTGTTGCTCTTCATGCCGGTTTCCGTGAAGGTCAGCTCGCCCTTCGTATTGCGCAGCCAGGGCACGCCGGGACCCAGATCGATATCGCTGCCCTGTACGCGAAACAGGCCGGAAAGCGTGGCGGGGCGCGTCATCCGCAACGGAATCTGCGTCGTCAGGTCCAGATGGCCGTTCCCGCTGGCGCTGACGCCGTCGGTGAAACCATTGATGTAGCCTCTGACGGGGCTTTGCTGGATGAATTGCAAAAAGACATTGTTGCCCCCTTCCGCTTCCCCTTTGATGTGCAGCTGTGCATCGGCCTGCGACAGGTCGGGCTGGACGATGGAGAGTTTGCTGATGCGGGCACCCAGCATGGTGGCGGAGGAGGCGCGCACTTCCATCCTGTTGTTGTGTATGGTGAATTCGCCGGACAGATTTTCGATCTTCGGCCAGCCGGTAGCGTAATCCATGGCCACATCTTTTGCCTGTGCACCGATTTCCAGCAGTGCGTCTTTACTCCCATCCAGCGGAAAATCGCCCAGATTGCCTTTCAGTCGCAGGTGCAGATCCTCGCTGTGGCCGGATAACAGCGCATCGTTCAGCCAGTCGTTGTCACTTTTATCCAGCGCGACCAGCGGGATATATTTTGCCGCATGTTTCAGATTTGCCCGGGTCAGCTTGAGGGTCAGATCCGCGATACCCGGGGTGTTCTCTTTGGTCTGAAAGCTGCCATACAGGTTGCCTGCCAGATCGTCATTGGCAAGCGAAATATTGGCGGCGTGTACGCTGATCTCGCCCTGTTCGCGCTGCCATTTCACCTGTCCTGTCAGGGTATGCAGGTCTATGGCTTCCCGCAGCATCTCGGGTGCGTTCAGGCTGAGATTTTTCGCCTTGAGGCTCAGGCTACCCTCCGCATAGCTTCCGTCTATGTTGAACGAAAGACCGGAAAAGCCGGGCAGTTTGCCGGATTGTTGTATGGCCAGATCATCGAACTCCCCCTTGATCCGGTGCAGGGTGAAGCCTGTCGGGGTTTCCTGCCAGCCGATGTCGATATTGGCAACGCGCCCTCTGGGGGCAAAGGCGTTCAGCTGGCTGCGCAGTCCGGCTTCCAGCGGCAGAAAGTTCGCCAGGCTGACCAGGCTTTCCAGCTGCAGCAAATTAGCGCTCAGCCGTCCGCCTGATGGCTGGGTCGGGGTGGAGGCCACTGAGTGGAAATAAAAATCCGTGGGTTGCAGAGCCAGCCCGTTGTGCAGCTGCATGGCCATATGACGGGTGGAAATCTCCCAGCCGTCTTTGGCGATTTGCCAGGAGGCGCGTCCGCGCAGACTGTGCACGTCCATTTCCGGCACATCATCGCCCAGCCGGGTTGCGACATCTTGCAGCACAAGATCGACGGTGATCTGGGAGAGTTTGCCCGCCTTGATGCTCATCCAGCCGCGCAGCGCGCCTCGTCCCCGGTTCAGTTGCGCAGGCAGTGTCAGCCAGGGGCGCCAGGCCAGCAAATCGGTGTAATCGAGCCTGGTGTAGAGTTGTCCGTTCCATTTGGCAAGATCGTCGAGGCGCTTGCCGTGAAAATCGCCGCGCACATCCAGCGGTGCGGAAACCTCCACGGGCGGCACGGCCTGCAGGGCGAACCGGTGATGGCTGAACAGGTTTTCGATGCGAACATTGACCTGATCCAGCATCAGCGGAGGTGCGTTGCGCTGCTCGTCCAGCCAGACGATGACCGCATTTCTCACCACGACGCGAGACTGGTGCAGCAGCCAGTTGGATAAATCGTTGTTGCTGTCGCCGGAACTTACCGCGACGCTGCCGACATGGATTTTTCCCTGAGCGTCGCGGCGTATCAGCAGCTCGGGGCGCTCGATCTCCAGGCTGGCCAGGCGCAGTTCGGCAGCGAGCAAGGATAGCCACGACACGCTGGCATCGACGCGCGGCAGCGTCAGGGCAGGTTGTCCTGTGCCATCCAGGATGCGTACTTCGGTCAGTTTCAGATGAGGGTGCAGTCCGTCCCAGTTGCCGCTGATCTTGCCTATGCTCACCGGATTGCCCATCGCTTCCGAAAGAGAGGAGGTGATCCTGCCGTGAAACTGCTCGATGTCGGGCAGCAGCCAGTAGCGCAGCAGGACGATGATGACCGCGCACAGCGCAGCGGCCACTGCCGATGTGAGCAGCGTCAGTCTTGTCAGCCAGTTTAGGCTGCGCCAGAGCAGGCGAACGGGACGAGAATTGAACATGTCAGGGGTGGAACGTAGGTCGAAATCTAATAAGTTGCACCGCAATTATCCGGTTGCCACCGGATGCTCGCGGCTGGTAGAGTGTATTCTAACTTATCAGGCTGGTAATACGCCCATGAATGCTGAAAACTCATCTGTTGCGATATTCTCCGACATGTTGCAAAAAACCTCGCGTTGCAGCCGTTATGCTAAGCGCGTGCTGGATGCGGACCCGGCCTTGCAAAGCTGGCTGGAGCAAAATTATCTAAGCCCCTGCACGCGCGAACAGATGCAGGCTGCGCTCGATGGCTCAGAGCTTCTGGACGAGGCTGCACTGTCCCGCGCACTGCGGCGCCTGCGCAAACAGGTGATGGTCAAGCTGATCTTGCGCGACCTCAACGGCCTTGCGAATCTGGACGAAGTGATGCAGTCGATGACGGCGTTAGCCGAAATTGCGGTGGAACGGGCGCAGCTTTGCCTGATGAAGTCGCTTGTGCAGCAGTTCGGCAGCCCGATCGGTGAGACCGGTAATACGGCGCAGGAATTGCTGGTGATAGGCATGGGAAAGCTGGGCGGCGGCGAGCTGAATGTCTCCTCCGACATCGATCTGATCTTCGTCTATCCCGAGGACGGTGAGACCAATGGCACGCGCAGGCTCAGCAATCACGAATTTTTTACGCGTCTGGGTCGTCGCCTGATCAATATCATCAACGAAGCGACCGGAGACGGTTACGTGTTCCGCGTGGACATGAGGCTGCGCCCCTATGGCGACAGCGGTCCGCTGGTGATGAGTTTCGCCGCGCTCGAAGAGTATCTGATCACTCAGGGGCGCGAATGGGAGCGTTATGCCTGGATCAAGGCGCGCGTCGTCTCCGCTGTCGATAGCGGCCGGATCGCCGAACTGGGCAGCCTCTATCAGCCCTTCGTGTTTCGCAAATATCTCGATTTCGGCGCGATCGAATCGATGCGCAAACTCCATGCGCAGATCCGTCAGGAAGTGCAGCGCCGCGACCGGCTGGACAACATCAAGCTGGGCCCGGGTGGGATTCGGGAAATCGAATTTACCGCCCAGGTGTTTCAGCTGATACGCGGCGGACGGGATGCCAGACTGCGCATCCTGCCGACGCAGCGCGTGCTGGCCGAGCTGGCCGGAAACGGGCAGATGGCAGTATCGGTGGTGGCCGATCTTGACGCCGCCTATGTGTTTTTGCGCAACCTGGAACACCGGCTGCAATATCTGGACGACCAGCAGACTCAGGCTTTGCCCTCAAACGAGGAAGAACGGCAGATCATCGCCGAGTCGATGAATTATGCCGATTACGCCTCTATGCTGATCGTGCTGGACGGGCACAGGGCGCGGGTATCGGATCAGTTCGAGCAGATTTTCGGGCCGACGGATCAGGAAGTGGAGCATGCCGATCTTTGGCAGCAGGACGAGGCGGCACTGACAGCAGGTCTTGAAAAACTGGGTTTTACAGCGGAAAGTGCGGCTCGGTTGCTGCAGCTAAAAGGAGGGCTGCGCTACCGTCAGTTGTCCGATTTGAGCCGTCAGCGAGTCGATGCGCTGGTGCCGCAGTTCATCGGATTAAGTGCGCAGTACAGCGATCCGGATGCGACCTTGTCCAGACTTTTGACCCTGCTCGAATCGATCAGCCGTCGCGCGGCTTATCTTGCATTCCTGTGCGAATATCCGCAGGCGCTGCAGCGACTGACCCGGCTGCTTTCTTCCAGCAGCTGGGCGGCCAAGTATCTTGCGCAGCATCCGGCCTTGTTCGATGAATTGCTCGATGCGCGCGAAATCTATCAGCCGCCGCAATGGGAGCGGATAGAGGCGGATCTGCAAGAGCGCATGAAAGGTTGCGGCACGGATGTGGAGCGCAGTCTTGAGGTTCTGCATCAGGTGCAGCAGGAGCAGATATTCCATCTGCTGGCGATGGATCTGCAAGGATTGCTGCCGCTGGAAAAACTCAGCGATCATTTGAGCGATCTGGCCGATCTGATGTTGCGCCATGTGATGAAGCTGTGCTGGGACAGCGCGCGCAAGAAGCATTGCGAGCAGGCCCGTTTTGCCATCATCGCTTACGGGAAGCTGGGCGGCAAGGAAATGGGCTATGCCTCCGATCTGGACATGATTTTTCTCTATGACGACGATCATCCCGATGCGCAGGAAAATTACGCGCGATTGGGTAAAAGCATCAACGCCATGCTGGGCAGTTACACGGCATCGGGTCGTCTGTACGAAACCGATTTGCGTCTGCGCCCTAACGGTGCGAGCGGTCTGTTGGTCAGTTCTGTCGAGGCCTTTGCCGAATATCAGCACAGTCAGGCCTGGGTGTGGGAGCATCAGGCTTTGTCGCGTGCCCGTTTTTGTGCGGGAGATGCATCGGTAGGCGCGAAATTTGAACATATCCGTCAGGAAGTGCTCAGCCTTAGTCGCGATCTTGCCAAGCTGCGCGAAGAAATTGTCTCCATGCGGCAGAAGATGCACGATGGACATCCGAATAACAGCGCATTGTTCGACATCAAACACGATGCGGGCGGCATGGTCGATATCGAGTTCATGGTGCAGTATCTGGTGTTGGCTTATGCCAGTTGCCATCCCGAACTCACAGCCAATGCGGGGAATCTTGCGCTGCTCAACAAGGGGGCCGAGTTCGGGCTGATCGATGTGAAACTCGCCGAACAGGTGCGCACCCTGTACCGCAGCTTGCGCCAGACCCAGCACCGCATGCGCCTGAATGACGCGACGCACTGCCGCGTCCCGCATCAGGCTGTCGACACTACGGCAGCGCTTGCGCTGTGGGCTGAGCTGTTCGGTATTTCTCGCTGAGGGTGCGATTAACCTGAATTATTTTGCGTATATTGCCGTTTTTTGCTGCGGGGTTGTGACAGAAGCCGAAAAAATGGAACTGATATAATGCTGCACAAGGAGAATGCAACGTGCTGACAACCATCGAAGTAACGATTGATAACACAGGGCATTTACACTCTGTAGAATCCGGCCAGACTATCAAGGCCGGGCGTGCGTTGTTGACCTGGCTGGAGCCGGATGTAGTGCATGAATCCGCCTTAATGGCTGAAGCTGCGTTGTCGCAGGACTGGCTTAACCCTGAGGAGGACGCGGCATGGGCGCATTTGCAGCCGGGCAAATAGTCGTACTGCCTTTCCCGTTTTCAAACCTCACTCAGAATAAGCTGCGTCCAGCCTTGTTGCTGGCGGATGCAGGGCGTGGCGATTGGATCGCCTGCCAAATCACCAGCAACCCTTATGCTGATTCACGTGCCATAGCGTTGATTGACAGAGAGTTTTTCGCGGGCGGTTTGCAGCGCGTGAGTTATCTGCGCCCCGGCAAGTTATTCACCTGCCACGAATCTCTGCCGGTAAATACGGTTGGACAGCTTAGCAATACTGCCTTGCAACAGGCGCGGAGCGCGGTTGTTCGTATGATTCAAGGCGAGTAACAGGTGCAGGCTGGAATCGCGCGGTATGCATGAATAATACCCCATCACACTGTATTTTGAAGTTTTTTTGAACTCAATGTCTCCTTTTTCATGCGCATTTCACAGCTGATCCAGCGCCTGCGGGATTTAGGCGCCAAGCCGTGCCACGAAGACCGGCTGCTGCGCGGCTGGAGTCAGGTTGCGTCTTATGACAGGAAAAACAGCCCTGCGGACAACTTTTTTCCGGCGGCAATCCGCGAAGCATTGCCCGCCATTGAGCTGGAATTGGCAAGCCTTGCGAAACTGCACGGCGAATATCCGGCAGTCGCGCCATTTCATGACGAGGATGTGGCGCGGCTGCTGGTCGAACTCAATGATGGGCAGATGGTGGAGAGCGTGCTGCTGCCGCGCGGCGGGCTTTGCGTATCGACTCAGGTGGGATGTGCCGTCGGCTGCGTGTTCTGCATGAGCGGACGCAACGGTCTGATCCGTCAGCTGGGAAGCGCGGAGATCGTGGCTCAGGTGGTGCTCGCGCGCCATCGCCGAGCTGTGAACAAGGTGGTTTTCATGGGGATGGGCGAGCCTGCTCACAATCTCGACAACGTGCTGGAGGCGATAGACTTGCTGGGTGCCATGGGTAATATCGGCCACAAGAATTTGGTTTTATCCACGGTGGGGGATATGCGGGTGTTCGAGCGCCTGCCGTTGATGACTGTCAAACCGGCGCTCGCCTTGTCCTTGCACACGACCGATGCCGTTCTTCGCAGAAAACTGCTGCCTTCTGCGCCGCAGATCGCCATCGAAGAACTGGTCGAGTGCGCGGAAAGCTATGCGCGCCTGACCTCCTATCCGGTTCAGTATCAGTGGACGCTGATCGAAGGCGTCAACGACGGCGACGCCGAACTGGCGGGGATTGTCAGACTGCTGGCCGGGAAATATGCCGTGATGAATTTCATCCCGTTTAACGAGGTGGACGGGCTAAGCTTTCGGCGTCCTAAACCTGAACGCATCGCGGCCATGGCAGATGCCCTGAAGCGTCAGGGGATACTGGTCAAGATACGCGATTCGGCAGGGCAGGAGATCGAAGGCGCCTGCGGGCAGTTGAGAGCGCGGGCGGTCAAGGCGGCAGTTTGATTTCACGATTTCGCGAATTTTGCCCTGTGCGGTAGAATGCCGCCCTATGAATAATAATCCCCAACTTTCGGTCGTCATTCCCGTATACAACGAGGAAGACGGCTTGCAGACGCTGTTTGACCGCCTGTATCCGGCGCTCGACCAGTTGAACGTCAGTTATGAAATCGTGTTTATCAACGACGGCAGCCGCGACAAGTCCGCCGCAATATTGCGCGAACAGTTCCAGAAGCGCAGCGATGTGACGCGCGTAATTCTGTTCAACGGTAATTTTGGTCAGCACATGGCGATCATGGCGGGCTTCGAGAAATCGCGCGGGCAGTGCGTGGTGACGCTGGATGCCGATTTGCAGAACCCCCCCGAGGACATCGGCCTGCTGCTGGCCAAGATGAACGAAGGGCACGACTATGTCGGTTCTATCCGCCGTCAGCGCAACGACAGCTGGTGGCGACATGTCGCGTCGCGCGCGATGAACCATCTGCGCGAGAAAATCACGCGCATCAAGATGACCGATCAGGGCTGCATGTTCCGCGCCTACGACCGCCAGATCATCAGTGCGATCAACAGCTGCCATGAGGTCAATACCTTCATTCCCGCGCTGGCCTACAGTTTTGCGAAGAATCCGACCGAGGTGGTGGTGGGGCACGACGAACGTCTTGCGGGTGAGTCGAAAT
>CAYPIG010000025.1:11503-34164 GCA_964410705.1 uncultured Gallionella sp. | reverse complement strand
TTATAGAGACTTAAAACATCCTGTCAACTACAATTTGAATCTTTTTATTTCCAGCAGTTCCGGCAAAACACAATCAACCCTCTGATTTATAAGCGCTTCCGGTTTCCCGCAACACTTCGTTTTCGCCTCATCCCGCTGAAGAGGTGCGCATTATAGAGACTTAAAACATCCTGTCAACTAAATCTTCACGCCCTTATTAACCTTCAACAAAAACTTCAGAAAACGCAACCATTTTAATGATTATTAAGCCCTTTCCGTTACCGGATCAACTTCGTTTCAACTGCCGTCCCGTTGAAGAGGGGCGCATTATAGGCATTAAATCCCAACCGTCAACTCAATATTGAAATATTCCTGAAACAAACCTCATTTACACCCATTTCTTCCCGCTGCCATACCTCATTCCCATATAATCATCCGCAATCTGCATCTCACATATACACATTCAATGCCCATAGTTCGCGTCGCGCTAGATGTCCCGCTTGCCACCCTGTTCGATTACACAACAGAAGAGCAGATAGTACCCGGCCAGCGCATTGTCGTCCCCTTCGGTCGCCGCCAGCTGGTCGGTATCGCAATGGAATGCGCAGCCGATACAGACATCCCGTTCGAGCGCATCAAGACAGCCATCCGCGTGCTGCCCGATACCGCCCCGATTTCCGGACCGTTACTCACACTCCTGAAGTTTTGCAGCGACTATTATCACTATCCCATAGGGCAAACCGTACACAGCGCATTGCCCTCTGCATTTCGCACGGAAAAAATTGCACCGCAACCTGTCGCCGAGCATTACCGGCTCTCCGACGGCTCTCCTGACGCAGATACGCTGCCGAAACGCAAAGTTGTAGCACGGCAAATTCTGGCTCAGCTCGCTGTCCAGCCATGCAGCAAATCGCAGATTAAAGCTGCAGCCCCGCAGTTAAAATGGCTGGAAGCTGCCGGCTTTATCGAAAGATTTATTCCAGCCCAAGCTGTTGAATCCAAATTAAAACCGCAGCACATCTTCGTCAACGCTCATCTGTTGACAGAGCAGCAGCAGCACGTGATTGACAGCATAATCGACTCAAAGGGATATAACTGTTTTTTGCTGCATGGCATTACCGGGAGCGGCAAGACGGAAATATATGCTCATCTGATGCATCTAATCTTGCAGCATGGCGGCCAGATACTGCTGCTGGTACCCGAGATCAACCTCACACCTCAACTTGAAGGCTATTTTTTAAAACGCTTTCCCGACACCAGCCTGGTCAGCCTTCACAGCGGATTATCAGAAAAGCAGAAGCTGAAAAACTGGCAGGAGGCTCAGTCGGGTCAGGCGCAGATCGTGCTCGGCACCCGTCTTTCGGTTTTTTCCGAGCTGCCGAAACTTGCGCTCATCATCGTCGACGAAGAACACGACAGCTCGTTCAAGCAACAGGATGGACTTCGATACTCCGCACGTGACGTTGCCGTGTTTCGCGCCAATCAGTGCAAGATCCCCATAGTGCTGGGGTCTGCCACCCCGTCGCTGGAGAGCTATCACAATGCACAAACTGGTCGCTACAGCCTGCTTAAATTAACCGCCAGGGCGCAATCGAATGCCAAGCTACCTTCTGTCAAATGCATCCATACCCAGCAATCGGTCATGACAGACGGCATCAGCGATATCTTGCTGCGCGAAATCGGCATCAGACTCGCGCGCAAGGAGCAAACGCTGCTCTTCATCAACCGCAGGGGTTATGCCCCGGTGATGATGTGCACCGAATGCGGCTGGATGTCCGACTGCAAGTACTGCGCAGGAAAAATGGTACTGCACCTGAAGGAAAACCGCCTGCGCTGCCATCATTGCGGCGACCAAATAAAAACCCCGACCGCCTGTCCAAAATGCGGCCATTCTGAATTACTCCCCGTGGGCAGCGGCACTCAGCGCATTGAAAGCCTGTTGCAGATTCGCTTTCCAGATGCGCGCATACTCAGAGTAGACCGTGACAGCACCAGAAACAAACACGCCTGGCAGAAAATGCGCCAGCAGATACACGCCAACGAGGTAGACATACTGATAGGTACGCAGATGCTGGCAAAAGGTCACGACTTTCCCTCCTTAACGCTGGTGGGCGTACTCAATCCTGACAGCGCGCTTTACAGCAGCGATTTTCGCGCAGCCGAAAAACTCTTCGCCCAGCTGATGCAGGTCGCCGGGCGCGCTGGGCGCGCCGACAAACCGGGAGAGGTTTTGATTCAGACCGCATTCCCCGACCACCCTTTATTTATCTGTCTGCAGCACCACGATTTCGACGACTGGGCAGCGCAACAGCTGCGTGAGAGACAAATGGCGTCCTTTCCCCCCTATACCTTTCAGGCCGTGTTGCGCACCGAAGGCATGGATGAAGCCGCAGTCTACGCCTATCTTCACAAGGCGAAACATGCCGCCATCGAATTGAAACATCCGGTCGAAATTCTCGGCGTAGTGCCCGCCGCTCTTGCTCGTCGCGCCAGCCATGTTCGCGCGCAACTGCTGATACAATCATCGGCTCGCAAATCGCTGCAGAAATTCTTAAGGGATTGGCAGAAAAAACTTGATGATATCCCGGCAAGAGGATTGCGCTGCTCGATTGATATCGATCCGCTGGAGTTCTAGACGGGCATCTTAAGCTTATATGACCGTGGTGTATAATCTGCAAAATTTTCAACGAAGAGCCATCATGATAAAAGACACTCAACGCTTCACCCTGTCCGACCTGACCTTGCCTACCCGCACACTATTCACCGGCTATCTGCTGGTCGTAGGCTTGGGACTGCTATTTGCAGGCGCGCAGATCATGCTCACGCACGGCATGGCGGATGGAAAACCAGGTTTATCGGTAGATGACATTGTTTACAGCTATCACGGCAATCACGACGGTCCTGAAGCATCCAAACTCGAATCCAAGCTGCACGGATCGATGAAGGATAACGCTCCGCCTGAAGTGCGAATCACCATGCTGAAATGGGCTCATGACGGCGCACCTGCTGCAGAATGGGAGGGTACAATCAAGCCGCTGGTTGATCAGTATTGCGGCCCATGCCATGCCAACATGCCGGGACTTGCGAATATTACCGACAAGGCCGTGATGGCAGAAATGACCAAGCGCGACGAAGGCGCCTCTTTTGCCACCCTGACTCGCGTTTCACACATCCATTTGTTCGGAATCTCCTTCATATTCTTTTTTGTCGGCTGGATATTCACCTATGCGAGCGGGTTTTCACCAAAACTTAAGTCCCTGCTCATCTTCACGCCTTTTGGCTTCCTCATCCTCGACGTGCTCGCCTGGTGGCTGACCAAGATGAGTCCCAATTTTGCGTGGCTGGTGATTATCGGCGGTTTCGGTTACAGCCTGGCATCGACCATCATGATATGCACCTCGCTGTACCAAATGTGGGTACTACCGTATCGCACTCAAAAATGAATATTGATTCTTGTGCCGAGTTTATCGATGCGGTTTCCGCCATCACTGGAGCGGATGCGGTATTGACAGGCACAAAAGCCGACAGTTACTGCACGGACTGGCGTGGCCGCTATTCAGGCGTGGCAATTGCAGTCGTCTTTCCTGATTCTTCCGCCCAGATAGCGCAGATCGTCAGACTGTGCGCCCTGCACGACATCTCAGTCATCCCTCAGGGTGGGAATACCAGCCTGTGCGGCGCCTCGGTGCCGCTGCCATCGGGACGGCAACTGGTGCTGAATCTGTCGCGCATGAACCGCATACGCCATCTGGACGCAGTCGATTACACCCTGACCGTCGAGGCAGGCTGTAAACTTTCGGCCATCTACGAGGCTGCCGAGCAGGCAAACCGCCTGTTTCCGCTGGGATTGACTGCAATTGCAGATCACTGCGAAATCGGCGGGAATTTGTCTACCAACGCCGGCGGCATCGGCGTGTTACGCTACGGCAGCGCACGCGATCTGGTGCTGGGTCTGGAGGTTGTATTGCCTGACGGGCGCATCTGGAATGGATTGCGCAGCCTGCGCAAGGACAATACCGGTTACGATTTGAAGCAGTTGTTCATAGGAGCGGAAGGCACTTTAGGGATCATCACCGCCGCCGTGCTGAAACTATTTCCACGTCCGCAATCCACCACTACGGCGTGTGTAGCGATCGCAAGCCCGGAGGCTGCAGTGCGTCTGCTCGCCTATCTGCGCGCCACCTGCGGACAGGCTCTGAGCGGCTTTGAAATCATCTCGCGCAGCTGCATGGAGCTGGTATTCAAACACATAGAGGACACTCACGAGCCTTTCAAACGCCGTTACGAATGGTATCTGCTGATCAAGATCGACGATGTGCTGCAAAACACGGTGATCAGGGACAGCCTGACCGGCTTCGGCGGCGAAGTGCTGAGTTTTTGCATTGCAGAAGATGCCGAAGGCGCGGAGCGCTGGTGGAAGCTCAGAAAAAACATCAGCGAAGCGCAAAAGCGCGACGGGATCAGCATCAAGCACGACATTGCGGTACCGGTCAGTCGTGTTGCGGAATTTATCGCACAGGCCAACGGCGCACTGCGCAACGCCTTCCCGGGAATACGCATCATCGCCTTCGGTCACATGGGAGACGGCAACATACATTACAACGCGTCTATGCCCGATGACAACACCCGCTTCATCGATGAAAATGAACACGAAGTAAACCGTATCGTGTACAGCATCGTTCATCAGCTCAACGGCAGCATCAGCGCAGAACACGGCCTGGGACAACTCAAGCGTGAAATCATCGCCCATCACAAAGACCCGCTGGAGCTTGAGCTGATGCGCACTCTCAAACAGGCGCTTGACCCTAAAGGACTGATGAACCCGGGCAAAGTAATCTAAAATACCCCCGTCTTTTAAAGTGCAGCGAAAACGTCAGTGTTATAATCCGCGCCTCTTTAAAGGTGCTCCTCATGTCTGTCGTAATTAATTTTAAATCTCACATTTCCGAACTGTTCGCGCGCGCACTGGCCGAGGTCGCACCGGATCATGCCGCTGCCGCCATCCTGATCGAGCGCCCGAAACAGGCATCTCACGGTGATTACGCCTGTAATCTGGCGATGCAACTGGCCAAACCGCTGCGCAAATCGCCCCGCGACATCGCCAACGCACTGATCGCCGCTTTACCGGAATCGTCGCTGATCGAAAAAGTGGAGATCGCAGGCGCAGGATTCATCAATCTGTTCCTGACCAAGGCTGCCAAACAGGCGATCGTGCACGCGGTACTGCATGCGGGCGCAGGTTACGGGCACATACATCTGGGAGAAAATCGCAAGGTGCAGGTCGAATTCGTCTCAGCAAATCCGACCGGCCCTCTGCACGTCGGGCACGGACGCGGGGCGGCGGTGGGTGACTGCCTGTGCAACGTGCTGCACGCGGCGGGCTGGAATGTCACCCGCGAATTTTATTACAACGATGCGGGCGCACAGATCGAAAACCTGATGCGCTCGGTACAGCTGCGCTGCAAGGGCGTCACACCCGACGATCCATCCTGGCCTGAGGCTGGCTACCGCGGCGACTATATCGCCGATGTAGCGCGAGCCTACATGGCCTGCGAGACCGTTGAGGCCGACGATCAACAGACCACGGGCAAAGGGGATGTAGACGACGAGGCGGCCATCCGCCGCTTTGCCGTGGCGTACTTGCGCCGCGAGCAGGATCTGGATCTGCGCGCCTTCAACGTACAATTCGATGTCTTTTCACTCGAATCCGCGCTCTACAGCGAAGGCAAGGTGGAAGATACCGTCAACAGGCTGATCGCCAGCGGCCACACCTACGAAATGGACGATGCGCTGTGGTTGCGCACCACCGATTTTGGCGATGACAAAGACCGCGTGATGCGCAAGACCGATGGCGGATACACGTATTTTGTGCCGGATGTCGCCTATCATCTGGAAAAATGGCGCAGAGGGTTTGTCCGGGTCATCAACGAACAAGGCGCGGATCATCACAGCACCATCACCCGCGTCAGAGCCGGTTTGCAGGCGCTGGACGTCGGCATTCCCAAAGGCTGGCCGGACTACGTGCTGCACCAGATGGTGACCGTGCTGAAAAACGGCGAGGAAGTGAAAATATCCAAGCGCGCGGGGAGCTATGTGACGCTGCGCGATCTGATCGATGAAGTCGGCTGCGATGCGACGCGCTATTTCCTGGCTGCGCGCCATCCCGATTCGCAGCTGGTCTTCGACATCGATCTTGCCAAATCAAAAAGCAACGACAATCCTGTTTACTACATACAGTATGCCCACGCGCGCATCAGCACCGTGCTAGCGGCTTGGGGAGGAGAACGCCTGAGCCTGTTGCAGGCAGAGGTCGGCCTGCTCGACAGCGAATATGAAACAGCCCTGTTACAGCAGTTGATCGATTACCCGCAGGTGATCGAGAATGCGGCGCTGGATCTGGCCCCTCATCTGGTCGCGTTTTACCTCAAGGAAGTAGCCGCCGCCTTCCACAGCTACTACAATGCAACGCGTTTTCTGGTGGACGATGAAGCACTCAAGTGTGCGCGCCTTGCGCTGATTGCCGCCGCCGCACAGGTGATGAGCAACGGCCTGGCTTTATTGGGTGTATCCGCACCGGAAAAGATGTGATTACACAAATAGGAAGCAAATCATGAGCAAAACTTCAGGAAACAAATCTACAACAAAAAGAAGCGGCAATCCCATGCTGGCCGGGATACTGATGGGGATGGTGGTCGGAGTCGCGCTGGCAGCAGGCCTTGCCTGGTTCATCCTCAAGTCCCCCAGCCCCTTTGTCAGCAAAGAAATCAAACCGGCCCCGGAAGCCATCAAACCGGCCGCTGAAACGACAAAAATCGAGCCTGCCAAACCCAAAGCGCCCATCACAGGCGAGTCTGGCGTGGCAGAAGCCAAGCCCCGTTTTGAGTTTTACAAGGTATTAACCGACAAGCCGGACAGCGCCGCCGACACTCAAGGCAAAGCGGCCGATAAAGCCAAGGCAGCCGAGAGCAAACCCGCTGCCAAATATCTGCAGGCGGGCGCATTCTCCAGTGCTGCCGATGCGGAAAACCTCAAGGCATCCCTTGCCATGAAGGGAATGGAAGCCAGCGTTCAGACGGTCACCATAGCCGGAAAAGGCGAAATGCACAGGGTAAGGGTGGGGCCTTTCTCCAGCGAGCAGGAAATGAACACAGCGCGCGGCACGCTGAAACTGAACGGTCTGGATGCGACTCCCGCGCACTGATTTCAACCGGAAATTTTTATCATTTTACAGGAGTGATGTATGAAAACAGGTCTTAAAGGTTTGCTGATCGCCGCATTGCTGATCTGCAACACGGCTTTTAGTGCGGTTCAGGGGAAAGACTACACCTTGCTTAACCAGCCGCAACCGGTCAACACGAAAAAAATCGAAGTGCTTGAGTTTTTCTTCTACGAATGCTCGCACTGCTTCCATCTTCATTCGGAACTGGCTGCCTGGGAGAAGAAAATACCGGCCGATGTCGAGCTGGGATTTGTGCCAACCATGTTCCGCGATTCGACCGAACCCTTGGCGCGCACCTTTTACGCCCTCGACAGCATAGGCAAAATCAAACAGTTGGATGATGCGATCTATCAGGCCATCCACGTAAAACAGGCCAATCTGTATGATCTGGACACCATATCAGCATTTGTCGCCGCCAACGGCGTGGACAAGGCGAAATTTTCCGCGGCCTACAATTCCTTCACCGTGAACAGCAAGATCGTGCACGCCAAACAGATGATCCGCGACTATCGCATCGAAGGCACCCCCACTCTGGTCGTCGACGGTAAATATTCGATCACTGGCCTGCAGCCTGCCGACACCATACGCGTATTGAACGAAGTCATCGCCATGGTGCGCAAGAACCGCTCCGTCAAGACCAAATAGACTTGAAAGTCGTCATCACCGGCGCGTCGGGCGGATTAGGTCTTGCGCTCGCGCGCCATTATCTTGAACTGGGCGCAACCGTCGCCGCCATCGCCCGCCGCACCGAATTGCTGCAGGAACTCGCGACTCAGTATCCGGATCGGGTTTACTGTTATGCACTCGATGTACGCGATGCGCATGGCTTGCAGCGCGCCGCCGCCGATTTCATCTCAAAAGCAGGCGCACCCGATATCGTCATCGCCAATGCCGGCGTCAGCGTAGGCACGCTTACCGAATACGCCGAGGACATCGATGCCTGTCAGCAGGTATTCGACATCAACATGATGGGCATGGTAAAAACCTTTCAGCCGTTTTTAAATACGATGCGCGAAGCGAAAAGCGGGACGCTGGCCGGTATCGCCAGCGTGGCAGGCTTCAGGGGTCTGCCCGGCGCATCCGCTTATTCCGCGTCCAAAGCCGCGGCGATCAGCTATCTGGAATCGTTGCGGGTCGAACTGCACGGCAGCGGCGTTAAAGTGGTCACCTTGTGTCCCGGCTACATCAAAACGGCGATGACGGCCATCAATCCCTATCCCATGCCGTTCATCCTCGAAGCCGATGAGGCTGCCCGCCGCATGGCGCGAGCCATAAACAGGCAGCAAGCTTACGCGGTCATTCCCTGGCAGATGGCGCTGACAGGCGGCGTGCTCAAATTGCTGCCGCGTTTTGTCTATGACAGGCTGTTTGCAAAAGCACCGCATAAACCGCGCGGACTTTTGTAACAGGCAAAAAAATACCCCGGAACCTGTCCGGGGCGAAGTTCTTAACTATTTGGGAGGAGTTAAGATTCCCATTTAACGGAGAGAAGAAATGGGATTCAGCTTGCGCTAACTGCATACTCAGGCAGGCGGATCTCAAATAAGTTCCGCTATTATAAAAAAAAATCCCCGAGCGTCACCAGTCTTTTGCAGCATTTTTTTTTGATGAACTGATCGCCCGATAAATCGGCTAAAATGCACCCATTCCAATTCACTACAGGCCGCTATCATGCGTTTCTTGCCCATACTGATCCTTAGTGCCTGCTCTTTTGGTGCATTTGCATCCGAGCCCGCCAAATTAGAGACTCTGCCCCCGCCCGTCCTGACAGCCGAGACGGATTCCGAACCAGTCGATGAGGCGGGTATCAACATCATCAAGCAAACCGCGCTGAACATCGAGGAGTATCGTTCAGGCGGCAGAATCTACATGATCAAGATCACACCCAAGGTCGGCCCGCCGTACTATCTGATCGATCAGCGCGGCGATGGCAAGTTTGCCCGTCAAGAATCCCTGGACTCGGGATTCCGTCCTCCTCAGTGGGTAATACACACTTTTTAATCCGCCTGACTGATAACCTGATTGTCTCAGGAAATGCAAAACTCACTATGTCTGTTTATACCACCGTTTCCGAGCAAGAACTGACCGCCTGGCTGAGAGATTACTCTCTTGGCCAGCTGCAGGATTTGCAGGGCATCGCCTCCGGAATTGAAAACACCAATTATTTCGTCACCACCAGCAACGGTCGCTTCGTGCTGACGCTGTTTGAAAAATTAACCGCCGAGGAATTGCCGTTCTATCTGAACCTGATGGCGCATCTGGCGCGCCACGGCATCCCCTGCCCGGCGCCCATGGCCAACCGCCACAATCAGTTTTTAGGCGTGCTGAACGACAAACCCGCCTGTATCGTCAGCCGCCTGAGCGGCAAATCCACCACCACTCCGAATGCGGCCCAGTGCGCTTCGATAGGCGCCATGCTAGGGCAGATGCATATCGCAGGCCAGAGCTTCTCGCAGATCATGCCCAACCCCAGAGGAGGCGCATGGCGGGCAGCGACCGCACCTTTAGTAATCAAATTTATAGATGCAGAGCAGGCAGCCTTGCTGGAGAGCGAAATTGCGCTGCACGCCGCGCAAAACACTTATGCGCTGCCGCAGGGGCTGATACATGCAGACCTGTTCCGCGACAATGTGCTGCTCAACGATGACTGCGTTGGCGGATTGATCGATTTTTATTTCGCCTGCACCGATGCGCTCCTGTACGACGTGGCAATCACCGTCAATGACTGGTGCATGAATGCCGATGGCCATCTGGATGTGCAGCGCACGCAGGTGTTTTTGCGCGCCTATCACGCCGTGCGGCCGTTCGAGCAAAACGAGCAGGACGCCTGGCCTCGCATCCTGAGGCTTGCGGCGCTGCGCTTCTGGCTCTCGCGGCTGTACGACAAACATCTGCCGCGCGATGGGGAACTCATCCACGCCCACGACCCCGCCCATTTCGAGCGGATTCTGAAAAATCACATCGCAGCCCGACAGACTGTCTGGCTATAAACGGCGACACCTATGGAACCCTTACAACTGGAAGCCGCTCACGGCTTACACTGGATCAAAAAAGGCTACGCGCTGTTCATGAAGGCGCCGCTGCTGTGGATCGTATTGCTGGCGATCTGCTTCGTGGCAGCCGCCGGAATTTCCGCAGTACCGGTGGTTGGCGAGCCGCTGGTCAGCCTGCTGATGCCCGTGGTAGTCATCGGACTGATGGCCGGATGCAGTTCGCTGGAGCAAGGAGACGAGCTCGAACTGATGCATTTGTTCAGCGGATTCGTGCGCCACACCTCGCACCTGATCACGCTGGGCGGCATCGCGCTGGTAGGCCAGTATCTGATCTTCGGCGCAATGATCATGGTCGGAGGTTCCGCACTGGTTAGCATACTGATGAGCAATCACGCCACCCCTGCCCCTGACGTAATAGAGCAGGCAGTAGCGGGCGCGGGAGTCGCCGTGCTGATCGGCGTTACGCTGTTCACCGTGCTGATGATGGCGATGCAGTTCGCCCCCATGCTGGTGTACTTCCGCAATATCGCGCCGACAGAAGCGATGAAGCTAAGCCTGCGCGCCTTCACCCGCAACATGGGCGCAATGTTCGTTTACGGCACGGCTTTTCTGCTGCTTGCGCTGCTGGCGAGCATGCCGATGATGCTGGGCTGGCTGATACTGCTGCCTATGGTATTCACTTCTCTGTATGCCAGCTTTTGCGATATCTTCCCGGCACAAACAACTCCCGCCGCAGACACTGAGGTCTGAACCATCCGCATCAGAATATGCTAATATTGCCGCATCTCTCCACGACATGCGGGATCAGACATGAAATTCGAAATCGATGAAGCGCAAATCAGGCGCGCACAAGTGCCGCACAACCTTTTCATATCGGGGCTGTTCGGTCTGAATCTGCTGGTGGCTCCCGCCGTGATCGCGCTCAAATTCGGCATGGCAGGTCTGCTGATCCCGCTGCTCAGCACCGGAGCCCTGATCGCCTACCTCTATCTGCGCAGTAAAAAAACAACGCTCTGGTTTGTCGATGCGCACTGGCGCCTGGCGTTCAGGAACAGCCGCTGGTTGCTGGCAGGTTACGCAATCACGGCGGCATTGATACTGATCGCCTGGCTGGTCAGCTTGGCGGCATCCAGCCCCAGCATGGGGCATATCGTATGGACCGCGCTCACCCGCATCGCAGTGCTGCCTACGCTGGCCGGTGTGATGGTGACGGCAATCTCTGAGGCCAGCGCGATCAGCCTGGCAACCAAACGCGAAGTGCCTGACAATCTGGTCGCGAAATTCCCGCCCCGCTGATTCAATCTTCGTCGAATAGAAAAATTCCGGTCACTATGTAAAATCGGAAGATCAATTTGAAATTTCATCGTGGACATCATGATGAAATCGCACGCGTTGAATCATTAGCCCCTGTGCGCCGCCGAAGATAGCCTGCAAACAGCGGTGCAGTTGGGCGAGGACTGTTTGAGCACGTGACCACAGAGCGGATCGTGCGAGTTCCGCAGCCCCGTTGTTTGCGGGCTATCAAGGGCACGCTGCCTGTCTGGCAACTGTCAAGCGGCGCGGCAAACCGGGGGCGCCTTCTTTTGGTCACTTTTCTTGGCAAGACAAGAAAAGTGACCAGCTACCGGGCTGCCCCGGCATTAGTAATGCGAAATTCCCGCCAACGCTCAGTTCTGCACCATGAAGGTTGCGGCCTGTCCGCAATAGTTCCCCGCTTCATCGACCAGATTCCAGACGGTGGCATTCGAGATCATGAAGCGCGTGCCGTCTTTAGCGATGCGCATGCCACAATAGTCGTCCACGTAACCTTTTTCCGTCACTCTTGCCAGCAAACGGGCGCGCTCATCCCGCGCCAGCGGTTCGGCTGAAAGTCTCGACGGCAGCCGGGTAAACTCGGCAAGGCTCATGCCGAAGCGCTGCAAGGCCAGCCGGTTGCCGTAGAAAAACACCGGATCGTCTTCCGTGCCGTGAGCGACAATGGCGCGAGGCGCATTCCACAGTGCCTGCTCATCGAAGGGAACTTCGAGCAAAGGCCTTCCTGTAAGCCTCTGGTAGCTGTCGCAGATCAACTTCAGGCGCAATTCCGGCAGCATCATAGCGCCACAAGTTTCGCGTATTCCAGCGCCAGCCACTTGCTGCCCGCGTGCTTGAAGTTGACCTGCACCCGCCCGTCGTTGCCGCTACCCTCGGTGCCGGTGACCACGCCCTCTCCGAATTTCTGGTGCATGACGCGCTGACCGACTCGCCAGCCGGACACGGTTTTTTGTATGGGTGCAGGTGCCGCGGGCGGCGTATAGCCAAACGATGCGAACGGATTGCGCGGCACCTCGCGGGCGGACAGCCATTGCAGCAATTCTTCGGGCAGTTCGCTCAAAAAGCTGGAAGGTGCGCTGTAATTGACCTGTCCGTTCATCATGCGCCGCTGCGCAAAGCTCAGGTACAGGCGGCGTCTTGCGCGGGTGATCGCCACGTACATCAGGCGTCGCTCCTCATCGAGCCCTCCGTCCACGCGCTGACTGTTCTGATGCGGAAACAAGCCTTCTTCAAGACCGGTGATGAACACGGTGTTGAATTCCAGACCCTTAGCCGCATGCACCGTCATCAAATGCAGCGCATCGTCCTGATCACCCGCCTGATGTTCGCCCGCCTCGAGCGAAGCATGGGTCAAAAAGGAAGTCAGACTGTCATCTTCATTTTCATGCACGAACAAGGTCGCTGCAGTCACCAGTTCCTTCAGGTTCTCAAGACGCTCTTCCGCCTCGCGCTTCTTGGCGCCGGTCTCATTCTGATAATGCGCGATAAGGCCGCTATGCTCCAGCACGTGCTCGATGATTTCAGGCAGCGTAAGGGTATCCGTCGCACTGCGCAGCATCTCGATCAGAGCGACAAAATTCGACACCTTGCCGCCGGCGCGTGCCGCGGCATCCCACAGCGTGGTGCCGTGCATTCTGGCAGATTCCTGTATCTGCTCTATGCTGCGCGCGCCTATGCCGCGCGTTGGATAGTTGATGATGCGAAGCAGCGCGTTATCGTCATCGGTGTTCTGCATCAGGCGCAAGTAGGCCAGCGCGTGCTTGATTTCCTGGCGCTCGAAGAAGCGCAACCCGCCGTAGACCCGGTAGGAGAGTCCTGCAGATACTAACGCGTGTTCCAGCACCCGCGACTGAGCATTGGAGCGATACAGCAGCGCCATCTCGGTCAGCTTGATGCCTTCTGACCTGAGCTGCCTGACTTCGCTGACGATGAAGTTGGCTTCCTCCACATCGGTCGGCGCCTCATAGACGCGGATTTTTTCGCCGCCGTGCTCGGAGGTCCAGAGGTTCTTGCCAAGACGGTTGCGGTTGTTGGAGATCAGCGCATTGGCCGCATCCAGTATGTTGCCGTGCGAGCGGTAGTTCTGCTCCAGCTTGATGACAGACTCGATCTTGAAATCCCGCAGCAGATCCTTCATGTTACCGACATTGGCGCCGCGAAACGCATAGATGGATTGATCATCGTCCCCAACAGCAAATAAGGCGCTATGCCCGCAAGGGGCATGTCCGGGGGTGCCCGGAGCCTCCGGCTCCACCCTTCCGCCACCGGCCAGCAGTTTTAGCCACTGATACTGCAGCGGGTTGGTGTCCTGAAATTCATCCACCAGGATGTGTTTGAAGCGCTCCTGATAGTGTTCGCGTAAGCCTGCATTGCGCGACAGCAGCTCAAAACAGCGTAACAGCAGTTCAGAAAAATCCACCACGCCCTCTTTCTGACATTGCGCGTCGTATTCGGCATATACCTCTACTCGACGCTTGGTATAAGGATCGAAGGCTTCCACATCGTGCGCCCTCAATCCCTGCTCCTTGCTACCGCTGATGAAGTTTTGCATGTCGCGCGGCGGAAATTTTTCGTCATCTACCTGCAACACCTTCATCACGCGCTTTATAGCTGAGAGCTGATCGCCCGAATCTAGTATCTGAAAGGTCTGCGGCAGATTCGCTTCGCGGTAGTGCGCGCGCAGCAGCCGGTTGCATAGCCCGTGGAAGGTGCCTATCCACATGCCGCGCGTATTGATGGGCAGCATTGCAGACAGGCGCGTGACCATCTCTTTTGCCGCCTTGTTGGTGAAGGTCACCGCCAGAATGCCGTGCGGGCTGACCGCACCCGTGCTGATCAGATAGGCGATGCGTGTGGTCAGCACACGGGTCTTGCCGCTGCCCGCACCTGCCAGTATCAGCGCAGACTGGCGGGGAAGTGTAACGGCTTTGAGTTGTTCGGGATTGAGGCCGGATAATAGTGTCGTGTTCATGGACGAATTATCCCACAGCCTGCGAATAGCCGCCTTATTCAGCTCAAACTGGAGGAGAAAAGTCAGGTAACGACCGCACAGTCGGTCACAAAGTGCGACTTCATGGTGCGCAATTCACGAAGTCGACTCCACCATCCCGTTTTTGAACGAAAATAGTACGAAAATCTGTTGGCAGCATGACCCCATTGGTGTCCATCATTGACAACCTACCTTACATGTTGGTACAAAGTACAATGCGTGTGCCTAAGTGATTTGCTTTAAGGTTGCATGAGGGTTTTAGGAATAGTCGCTCCGCGGCTTTAGAGGCAGACATCTCTGCCTGCTCCCCAAACTTCCATTTCTTGTGTGTTTACGGTGGATGTCGATCATGAGATCCACGAAGAGGTTATGTTGATGAATTCGATTCGCGCATTATTGTCCGCATGTCTGCTGTTATTTGCTCTGAATACGGCCGCTGCGGATTTCACGCTGAAGGATATCAGTGGCCACGTACACAACCTGACTGACTATCGCGGTAAATGGGTGCTGGTGAATTTCTGGTCAACCTGGTGTACGCCATGTCTGGAAGAGCTACCTCAATTAGAGGCGCTGCACAATGCGCACAAGGGCACCGATCTGATCGTGATCGGTGTTGCAATGGAATACACATCGCCACAGGTGGTGCTGGATTTTCTGAAGACGCATCCATTGTCTTATCCCATCGTGCTAGGAGACAAGACAATGGCGAAAAAAATAGGCACGGTGCAGGCGCTGCCAACTTCTTACTTGTTCGATCAAACCGGCAAGTTGGCAAGTTTTCAAACCGGCACCGTCACGCGTGCCAGTGTTGAAGAATTTATAAGCTCAAGATCGTTTTTTTAGTTCACGGCGTGCTGCGGTTATAAAAGTAGATTTTTTACTGCGTCATATAGGGATATCCGGTTGAAACAACATGCACTGTTAATCGGGCTGGGCTTGGCATTGGTTCTGGTGTTTCTTGGCAGTGCTGCGAAGATTTATCAAATCGGGTTTATTCAGCAGCTGGATAACATCCTCTATGATTATCGCCTGCGGCTGACCATGCCGCGCGGTGTGGATGACCGCATCGTTATTCTCGATATTGACGAAAAAAGCCTCAAGGAAGAAGGCCGCTGGCCGTGGAGCCGGAACCGCCTGGCGCTGCTGATGGACAAGCTATTCGATCATTACGGCGTTGAGGTTGTTGGATTCGATGTGGTGTTTGCCGAGAAGGATGAAAGCTCAGGCCTCAAGGTGTTTGAAGAGTTGGGGCGCAATGAGCTCAGGAACGATCCACAGTTTCAATCGGCGTTCACGCACATCAGGCCGAAATTAGACTATGACGCTCTGTTCGCCGGCAAGATCAAAGATCGCAAGGTGGTGTTGGGCTATTTTTTTACCGACACCCCGGAGGGTAGCGGGAAAAGCGTATCCGGCGCACTGCCTGATGCGGTGTTTCCGTCTGGCACGTTCAATAACGTAGCGTCCAATTTTACCCGGTTTAACGGTTACGGAGGTAATCTGCCGGAGTTGCAGCAGAATGCGGCGCGCGCGGGACATTTCAATCCGCAGATCGATTCCGATGGCGTGGTGCGGCGTGTGCCTATGGTCGTGGAATATAACGGCGCCTACTATGAGTCGCTGTCTTTGGCGATGGTGCGGACCCTGCTGGGTGCGACGACGCTGACGCCCGGCTATGCGAGTGGCGAGAGCGCTGAACGTGTAGGCCTTGAATGGCTCGACCTGGCAAGCGAGCGGGGAAACATCAGAATCCCGGTGGATTACGAAGTCAGCAGCTTGGTGCCTTACCGTGGCAAAAAGGGGAGCTTTCGCTACATTTCCGTCTCCGATGTGCTGCATGAGCGCATTTTTCTGGGGGATTTAATCGGCAAGATTGTTCTGGTTGGCACCTCTGCGCAGGGCTTGCTGGATTTGCGCGCCACCCCGGTCGATGTGATGTATCCGGGGGTGGAGGCTAACGCGAATATGATAGCCGGCATTCTCGACCAGAACATAAAACAAAAACTACCCGATGAGATGGATTGGGAGGTGTTGCTGCTGTTGATTGCCGGTGTGACGCTGAGTGTATTGCTGCCACAGCTGAGCCCGGTGAAAGCGACGCTGCTGACCATCCTTGTCTTGGCAGGCGTGCTGACGAGCAATGTGGCCATCTGGCATTACTCCAATCTGGCACTGCCACTGGCCAGTGTGCTGTTGCTGATACTCGGGCTGTTTGCGCTGAGTATGATATACGGTTATGTGGCGGAGACGCGCACCAAGCGGCATATTTCACGTATGTTCGGCAAGTATGTGCCGTCCGAGCTGGTGGAGGAAATGAGCAATAACCCTAAGCAAGTTGTGTCGATGGAGGGCGAGAGTCGCGAAATGTCCATCCTGTTCTCCGATGTGCGGGGTTTTACCACTATTTCCGAGAAGCTGGACCCCAGGGAGTTAAGTCTGCTGATGAACGAGTTTCTCACGCCGCTCTCGCATGTGGTCTATAAGCATAAGGGCAAAGTGGATAAATACATGGGCGACTGCATCATGGCGTTCTGGGGGGCACCAAAACCGGAACCTGACCATGCGCGCAACGCCATCCTGGCCGGCATCGAGATGCAGCAGAAGTTGCTGGAATTGCAGCCTCACTTCAAGGCGCGTGGCTGGCCCGAGATTCATATCGGTGTCGGTATTAACACGGGCCGGGTGAGTGTGGGCAATATGGGTTCGGATGTGCGTGTGGCTTATACGGTTATGGGCGATGCCGTCAACCTGGCTTCACGCCTGGAGGGCATCACCAAGCAATACGGTGTGGGCGTAATTGTGGGTGAAAACACCAAAAATGCTGTGCCGGACTTTGTTTATCGTGAGCTTGACCTGGTGCGCGTCAAAGGCAAGGATATCCCCGTCAGCATTTACGAACCGTTAGGTTTGAACGGGCAAGTGGCACAATCGGTACTGGAAGAGCTTGAGATGTACCGCCAGTTTCTGGCGAGTTACGCCAGCCAGGACTGGGAGCAGGGTTTGTTGCAGTTGCAAAACCTGCAGCATCTTTACCCCGATTGCAAGCTGTATCAGATGTATGCAGAGAGGATGGCTTATTACCGGAATACACCGCCGGGCGATGATTGGGACGGCGTGTTTGTTTTTAATAGACGGAGCCGCGCCCGAACTGGGCATATTTAGTGTTGTCGTCGGAAAGCATCCAACGGTCGGTGTTTTTGTGATTGTTGAGCACGCGAAAGTGATAAGGTATTACTCAGCGGATTCCATCAGGGATGGAGGCGATAGCCTCATAAAAAATCCGGATGTATGGCTGCAATCTTTACCTACTCTCAAAATCATCTATTGAAAGCTAGGCAAAAGTGGACGTCCATGTATGTCCACTAAAAATCCACTAAAAATGAAGTGGACACTATGCTCTTAGCTTTCGCCAGGTCAAGTCCAAAAGTTGCTGTAAATTCGATTCAGTAAATCCCGTTTTTTAAGCGCTGATAGCGATCACATTTCCGCTGTCATCAGGCATGTGTGTGAGCGCGTTGGACGCCTACTATCTAATTACTATTAAAGTGGTTATTATGCTTGCAGCATAGCAAGTTGGCAGCTTTAGCCGTTGCTATTCACACGTCTTTATAGTGATTTTAAAGACCCTCTTTTTTAAGTCCGGCTTTTGTAAAGTAGTAATGTGCTTGAGCGGCATTAATCTGCAATTTATATGAATAACCACTCGTTACCGTACCTGTTATTGGTCTTGCTTGGTCCGAGTGCGTTACCGGCATGGGCAGAGCAAACTGAAAGTGCCGCGCAAGAAGTGCGTAAAACTTCCGCCCTGACAACGTCCGATCCTGAAGTTCAGCCCGAAGCTGTCCACGGCAACACCGCGCTGATCCGCATCGAACGTTTTCAGGTCAACGGCAATACCCTGCTCGATGCCGGGTTGATCGAACGCCTGTTGGCACCGCACACAGGAGATGCGCGCAGCTACACAGACATCCAGCGCGCACTGGAAGATCTCGAAGGTGCATACCGTACCGCAGGTTACAGTGCAGTCCACGTCACCACCCCGGAACAGGAAATTGCCGATGGAGTGGTCATCCTTCAGGTCACAGAGACCATCGTCGGAAAAGTCATCCTGAAGAACAACCGGCATTATGACAACGACAACATCAGAAATGCCCTGTCGGCGCTGGTCGAAGGCCGCACCCCCAGCGCGCGTGCTCTCTCAGAAAACATTCGCCTCGCCAATGAAAATCCCACTCGTCATCTGGATGTCGTATTGGCAATAGGCGAAGCAGAAGGCGCAGTTGATGCGGAAGTTAACGTTCAGGACAGCTCGCCGCACAAAGTCTATGCCACACTGGACAACACCGGCAACCAGGCCACCGGCAAGTACCGAGCCGGCGTGGGCTACCAGCACAACAACCTGTACAATCGCGATCAGGCTGCGACCTTCAACTACCTCACCTCGCCCGATCACATCAACAGCGTTACCCAGCTCTCCGCCAGCTACCGTATTCCCCTCTACAGCCTGGGTGACAGCATTGACCTGATCGCGGCACGCTCCGACACCAATGCAGGCACGGCACCTATCGTTGGCGGATTGCTTCTGTCGTTCAGTGGCAAGGGCGACGTGTTTGGTGCGCACTACAACCATTATCTGCCGCGCCAGGGGGATTACACCTCGAAGATCGTTGCCGGACTGGACTACCGCGCCTATTTCAACAACTGTCTGATCAACGGCGTCGCCATTTGCGGAGCCAGTGGCGCTGACCTCACCGTCCACCCACTCAGCCTCACTTACGGCGGCACTCTGACCAAGCCCACCTTCGTGTCCTATTACACCGCCTCCGTTGTGCGCAATGTACCCGGAGGGGCGCGGGGCGGTACTGCCGATTTCGTCGCGGCGAGAGCACCGGGTACCAAGGCCGACTACACCATAGTCCGACTCAACGGTAGCTTGGCGGGGCTCTTGCCGGAAGACTGGCAATACCGCGTTGCCGGGAATCTCCAGTACACCAACAACGCGTTGGTGGTGTATGAGAGATTGGGCTTGGCCGGGTCGAATGCCGTGCGTGGTTTTAACGAGGGTGAAGTCAGAAGCGACAAGGGCTACTTCCTTAACCTTGAGCTGTATACCCCCGAGCTGGCACCAAAATTTCACTTCGAAAACAGTAGCGTAAGGTTGTTTGCCTTCATCGACCACGCGCGTGGCTGGAAAAATGTACTGCCCGGTGAACTGATGGCACGTGACTCGATCGGTAGTGCCGGGGTAGGTCTACGTTACACCTACAACAAGAATGCGGTGTTCAAATTGGACTGGGCCAGCGTGACTGATGCCGGCGGCAGCATGAAGCAGGGTAACAGCCGAGCGCAGTTCAGCATGATGGTGTATTGGTAGGGGCAGTATGAAGTGAGTAAACGCCCCGATGAACGGGCCTTTAGCTTTTTTAAGCGACCAACAGTTTGAAATAATTTAACCAGCTCTGCTGGCAGGGATACCAAGCGATGAAATCATCCCTCAATCACATCTTTCACTCCATCTGGTCAGAAACGCTGAACACCTGGGTCGCCGTGTCCGAACTTGCCAGCGCAAAAAGCAAGCGTTCCGGTTCGAGTGTGCTGAATGCAGCGCTGAACGCGGCGATGATTGCCGATGCGATAAACGCAAATAGTCTGTACGGCCTCACCCGAAAACTCCGCATCAAACCCCTTGCCATCGCACTAGCCTGCTGCTTCAGCTTCAACGCCCAAGCCAACCCCATCGGCGCACAAATCGTCAACGGCACGGCCGCAATCAACCAGGTTGGCAGCGTCCTGACCGTCACCAACACCCCCAATGCCATCATTAACTGGCAGGGCTTCTCGATTGGCGCGGGCGAAACCACCAATTTCATTCAGCAATCCGCCAGCAGCAGCGTGCTGAACCGCGTGATTGGGCCTGATCCCTCCGTATTGCTGGGCACCATGACCTCCAATGGTCGAGTATTCCTCATCAATCCCGCCGGCATCCTGGTGGGGCAAGGTGCCAGAATCGACGTGGGCGGACTGGTCGCCTCCACCCTGAACTTGTCTGACACCGACTTCCTCGCGGGCAATCTGAACTTCACCTCAACCTTCAACGCCGGCGCCGTCCAGAACAACGGCAGCATCACCACCCCGGGGGGCGGCACCGTCTACCTCCTCGCCCCCACCGTTGAAAACAACGGCATCATCACCACCCCGGGTGGTGAAACCATCCTCGCAGCGGGCAACACCGTCCAACTGATCGACACCGGCACCCCCGGCGTCGCCGTGCAAATCACCGGCAGCAGCAACACCGCCATCAACCTCGGCCAGATTCTTGCCGACAGCGGCAGCATCGGCATGGTGGGCGCGGTGGTCAGGAACAGCGGCAAAATCAGCGCCTCCAGCCTAGTCAATCAGGGGGGCAGGATATTCCTGAAATCCACCCAGGCCACCACCGCGGTTGCGGGCAGCAGCCTCAGCGCCACCGGCACCAGCGGCGGCACAATTGAAGTGCTCGGCAATCAGGTTACGGTTGCGGGCAGCATTGATGCTTCAGGCGCCAACAATGGCGGCACCATCCTGATCGGTGGCGATGCACATGGCACCAATCCGCTGATACAAAATGCACTGAACACTTTTGTGGATGCCACGGCCGTTATCAAGGCTGATGCCTTGCAGAATGGCAATGGCGGCAAAGTCGTGGTGTGGTCGGACAACGCCACGCAATTCAACGGCAATATCTCCGCCCAAGGCGGCGCGCTCTACGGCAATGGTGGCTGGGTCGAAGTCTCCGGCAAGCAGAAGCTTAGCTACAACGGACTGACCAACACCCTTGCGGCCAACGGGCTCGCGGGTTCGTTGCTGCTCGATCCGGCCGATTTCATCATCGCGGCAACCGGTGGCGATATGACCGGCGCAACCCTCGCGACCCAGTTAGGCTTGGCTAATGTTACGATTACTACCGCGCTGGCGGGGGCAACGGTGGGGCTGGTGAATGGTGGTTTATTGGGTGATATAACCGTCAACGATGCGGTCGCATGGGCTGGAGCGACCAGTCTTACACTCAATGCTTATGGCAGCATCAATCTCAACTCGGCCATTACCAATGCAGCAGGCGGCCTGATTCTGAATGCGGGCGGCAACGCGCTGGGCACGGCGACTATTACAGAATCCGCTGCTGGTAGTTTGGCGCTGGCCTCGCTAGCCGCGAATTCGCCGGGAGGCACCACGCTATCGGGAACGAACACGCTGGGTAGTCTGGATGTGCAAAGCGGTGGGGTGACGGGAACGGGGGCGCTGACATTATCAGGCACCATCACCAATGCCACTTTGAAAGCGGCAACGCTGACCTCAAACGGTGGCACACTGAATGGCGTGACGATAGGCAGCAACCTGACACAGGGCGGTTGGGGTACTTACATATCGAATGGCCTGACGTTGGCAACCGGCACCACGCTGAATCTGGGGGCCAGTATTTTGTACTTTAATACTCCTATTGGCGTTCAGTTAGGTACGCCAGTGGTGGCGGGTATCAGCACAGCAGGTACGGCGATCGTCAACATGGCGGGTGGCAGTATCGTGCAGATGGGCTATCCACAGGCACTGACGTTGGGTGCTGGGTTGACGGTGAGCGGGTATGGCTCGATCAATTCCAACTGGGGTACGACACCGAACTTCGTAGGCAACAGCATCGTCAACAACGGCATCATTGACGCGAACGTGGCGGGAATGACGCTTTCCCTTGGCAGCGAAGCGCTCACCAACAACGGTACATTGCGCGCATCACTGGGCAATCTGACTCTTTCATCGGGAGCTTTTGCGAGCTCGGCGACCAGTTTGCTGGAAGCGACCGGTGGTGCGCTAAGTATTGCCTCTGGAGCTGCAACGAACTGGGCCAATGGCGGTGCGATCAACCTGACGGCGGGTTCGTTGAATCTGGGCGGTCTGTTTACGGCAGCAGGGATGGGCGCATTCACCCGCACGGGCGGAACGGTAAATCTCACTGGCACGCTGGACAATACCGGTGTCACGCTGAACATCGGCTCGGCGGGTGCATTCAAGACAGGTGGACTTAACTCACTCTCCGGCACCATCCTGAACGGCATCCTGACCAACACCGATGCGGTACCGACGCTGACCTCAAACGGTGGCACACTGAATGGCGTGACGATAGGCAGCAACCTGA
>CAYPIG010000025.1:7952-11403 GCA_964410705.1 uncultured Gallionella sp. | reverse complement strand
ACCAACAACGGTACATTGCGCGCATCACTGGGCAATCTGACTCTTTCATCGGGAGTTGTCACAAATAACGCCATGCTGGTTGCTTCGGGAGGAAATCTGAATCTTGCCCCCACCACATTCAACAGCGGTGCGAACGGTGTACTGGAAGCCTCGGTCAACAGTGCCGGTGCGCGCGGCGTCCTCAGCATGATGGGGCCGATCAGCACACCTACCCTGAATCTGTATGGCGGTATTGTCAGCGGCGGCCTAGGCTTGGCGGCAACGCAACTGAATATCACTTCCGCATTGAACCTGACCTCCCATTCAGTCCTTTCCAACATCACCCTGAATGCATTGGGTACAACCACACACGGTTCGCTCGCATCTGGTGCAGCTACGCTTGAGCTGGACCTCGGTTCCATCCTCAACAACAGCGGCGCATGGACGATGGCGAACGGCAGTTCCGTTATTCAGATTGGGGCAACGCCCTCGACCTTCAATAACATGCTGGCTGGTTCCATGAATGTGGCAAACGGTAGCCTTGCCCACTTTGCCGGCACGGCATTGAGCAATGCAGGTACGCTGAATGCCATTAATCTGACAGGTCAGGTTCTGGGCGGTACGAACGTGGCGACCGGCGTGGGTACGCTGGATAACGCCGCCGTGATTAACAACAGCGCCGCATTTGATATCACCGTTAATGCGGGAACTGGCTTGGCGGCTTATGGCTTGGTTTCGTTCATAAACAGTGCCACCGGCACAGTGCTGGTGAACGATCCAACCGGCCGGATATTGATCTCATTGCCGACCAATCTGGCGGTGATCAACAACGGTTTGGTTAATATCATGGCCGGAACGTTAACCATGAACGGTTCTTATACCGGCAGCGCGGGCAGTACGGTCAACGTCGCCAGCGGAGCCACACTCAGCAACGCTACCGGATTCACCAATACCGGTACGTTGTCAGGAGCGGGTACGATTGTTGTTGGAACGGGCGCCGCTGGTCTGATCAACAACGGAACGATCAATCCGGGCGGAACAGGTACGGCAGGCACGTTGAACATCAGCGGCGACCTGCAACTTGGCGCGAACTCTATTCTGAACATCGAAGCGGGCGGCACGGGTGCCGGACTCTCTGACAGACTGGCCGTCACCGGCAACATCACCACGGCGGGTGCGCTCAATGCGAGTCTGTTGGCGGGCTATGTCCCAGTTGCCGCTGATTTTGTTCCTTTCATGACCATGACGGGAACTGCATCCGGGACGTTTGCCACAACGGCGTTGCCAGCCGGTTTTGCTGCGGGTTACAACCTGGCCGTCGGTGAAGCCTCAAGGATGATTTATGCGGGTGGCGGCGGTACGGTCACCTTTACCAATGTGGGTGGCACGCTGGACTGGGGACTTGCTTCAAACTGGAGCACCGGCGTATTGCCCGGTGTTTTGGATACGGCATTGATTAGTGCAGGGGTGGCGATAACTCATGCCGCAGGTATAGACAGCATTGCTGCACTGACCATCAATGCGCTGAACTCACTCAACATCTCCGGTGGTTCATTGGCGGTATCGGGTATCACCACGCTAGATGGCACGTTAACCGTTTCAGGTCCGGGTAGTGTGGCCTTGAGTGGTGCGCTAAATGGCGGAACAACCGGCGTGCTAAATGTTTCCGCAGGCAGTTTGAGCGTCGGTGGAGCCGCAGCGGTAAATTCCCTGAATCTGACTGGTGGCATCTTGAATGGCACAGGCAGTTTGACTGTCAGCAATAGTTACAGTCAAACACTGGGCGCTTTGGGCAACACCTTCTCCAGCATCAACATCACCCAAGCACTGGGCAATCTGGCCGTGGGCGGCATGGGCGCTACGGGTGCGGTGAATCTGACATCCACCGCAGGCGCGTTGACTGTTAACGGTCCGATCACCGCTGCTAGCATCAATGGGCAGAGTGCTACCGGTGTGACCTTGGCTGCGACAGGTACGCTGAGCGCCAGCGGCGCAGGCAACGCCATCATGCTGAATGCTGGTACGGGCAACTTCGCCAACAACGCGGGCACTGCCGCCCTGACGGCTGCCGCCGGACGCTGGCTGGTGTATTCCGCCGATCCGGCTCTCGACTCTTTCGGTGGTCTGGTTAGCGGCAACCTAGCCCTGTGGGGCAAGACCAACGCCAACTACGCACCGGCCAGCGTGGTTGAAACAGGCAATCGCTATCTGTTCAGTGCCGCTCCCGTTCTGAATGTGAGCGTGGCCAATCAGGTCAAGACCTATGGAACCGACCTGACCCTGACACCTCCTGCTGCGACCGTGACCGGACTTGTGAATGCCGCACTCTATGGTGGCGTCTTCTTGCAGGACGCGACGACAGGAGCCGCCGGCATTACTTCAGTCGGGTTTGCTGCCAATGCAGCAGTGAATGCGGCTACGCCTTACGCCATCACGGTTGCGGCGGGTACGTTGGCAGCACCGGTTGGCTATGGCGCGGCAACCTACACCAACGGCCAATTGACCGTTAATCCGTTTGCCTTGACCGTTAATGCAACGGGTGTGAACCGCGTGTATAACGGCACCAATGTGGCAACGGTCACGCTGGCTGACAACCGTTTTTCCTGGGATGCGGCCACGCTGACAAGCAGCTATGGTGCAGCCACCTTCCTTGATCAAAACGTGGTGTCGGCCAAGCCGGTTAGCGTTACAGGCATTGCTCTGGCAGGTATGGCGGCGGGTAACTACACCTTCAATACCACGGCGGCGACCACGGCCAATATCACCCCGGCCACATTGACTGCTGCAATCATTGGCGCACCGACCAAGGTATATGACGGTACAACCTCAGCTACACTTGCCACAGCCAACTACGCGTTGACCGGTTTTGTGGCTGGTGAAGGCGCGACCGTCGGACAAACTGTCGGCACGTACAACAGTGCGCATGTGCTCGGGGCGAACAGCATCAGCGCCACCTTGTCGGCAGGCAATTACACATCAACCGGCACCACGCTGCTGACCAACTACCTCTTGCCGACCATGGCAACAGGTTTGGGCAGCATCACGCTGGCGACACTGACATCGAGCGCCGCCATCGGCGGCGTACTAGGCAAAGTATATGACGGCACTCTGGCCGCTGCTGGCGCAACTCTGGCTGGCACCGTACTGGGTGGCATCGCTGGAGACACCCTGAGCCTGAACTTTGCCCCCGTCACTCTGGCGTACAACAACGCCCACGTGGTCGGTGCGACCGGGATTGCAGCGACCGGCGCGGCGACTTTGAATATCGCCAGCCCGACCGCACTGAGCGTGGCGACCGACTACATGTTTACCGCACCGGTCATTGCCAACGCTATTGCCACCATCACGCCGGCCACACTGACATCGAGCGCCGCCATCGGCGGCGCCTTGACCAAAGTCTATGACGGCACTCTGGCAGCTGCTGGCGCAACTCTGGCTGGCACCGTACTGGGTGGCATCGCTGGAGACACCC
>CAYPIG010000025.1:1007-7852 GCA_964410705.1 uncultured Gallionella sp. | reverse complement strand
GGATTGCAGCGACCGGCGCGGCGACTTTGAATATCGCCAGCCCGACCGCACTGAGTGTGGTTTCTGACTACGCCTACACCGCACCGGCCATCGCAGGCACCGCCGGCACCATCACCGTCCGCCCACTCTCCACATGGACGGGCATGGGTGGCAACCTGCTGTGGAGCAACGCAGCCAACTGGGATGCATTGCCTAATCTTGGTAACGTTGCAGCCGTTTCGATTCCTGCCCTTGCAAATGTCACCTACGACGCCACCATGGCCGGTATCACCAGCCTGCAATCCCTGACCAGCGGCGGCATCTTCTCACTCGTCGGCGGCACACTCAACCTGCTGGCCGGTGGCACAGGTCTGACCACCGTTGGCTATGCACAAAGTGGTGGCACTTTGAACGGCAGCGGCAACTTCACGGTCAGCAACAGCTTCTCCCAGCTTGGTGGCGTGATGGCTTTAACTAACTCCACCATCAACATCACTCAGGCTACCGGTGACATCAACTTGACCAACACCGGCATCGCCAGCTTCAGTGGCCTGTCAGCCTTGATTGGCAACATCATCGTCAACAACACCGGGGCGACCACCATCGGGCCGGTAAATGCAAGTCTGGCGGTGACCCTTGCCGCGCATAGCCCGTTGACCATAGGTGGCTCCGTGACAGCAGGCGGCAATATCACCCTGACCGCCGGTGCCACGGCAGGGGGTGTTGCAGACATCTTGACGCTCAATGGCTTAGTGAATTCGACCGCAGGCAGCATCAGTTTGAGTGCGGGTAATGGAATTGCACAAAATGTACTGCCAACAGCCCCGCTGGGTACGATTAGTGCGCTCGCCAACTTGAACACGCCCTTGGTCATAGCTCCGGTGGTTACAGCGCAGCCCACTCAGGTTGCAGCCATACAACAAGTGGCAACAACCACCGTGATCACACCCGTCGCCGCCGCACCCGCAGCTACGACCATGACTGCACCGGTTGCAATACACACTAATGCGGTGACCGCCGGCACCACCACGGGCGGCGTGTTGGGCATACCGGGTACATCTGGCGCAACCATCGGCGGCACGGCAGGCGCATTTGGCGGCACAGATACAGGCGTTACCATCACGGATGAGGGTAGCACGTCCGCCAGCGGTGATGGTACAGCGAGCGATATGTCTGGTAGCGCAAAAGCGAAAGAGGACACCAAGAAAGACGGCGGCAAAGACGACAACAAGGGGAAAGTCAGTGCGAAACCTGAGAAGTGTTAATTTAACTTTATTGATCGCCTTGCTTGTTCCCGCGCTGGCCTGGGCGGAGGGTGTAGGCATTATCACCCATCTGGCCGGCGTGATTCATGCGACGCGTGCGGACAACGCGAGCAGAATACTGTCAGTCAAATCCGAAGTCAGGGAAGGCGACACCCTTAAAACGGAAGCCAATACTTACGCGCGCATCAAATTCGTGGATGGCGGAGGAGTTGTGTTGCGCCCCGAAACGGTCTTCAAAGTGGAGGCTTATTCCTACAAGCCAATTCCCTCGCCAGAACAAAAGGACAACGTCTCATTCAACCTGGTCAAAGGCGGGATACGCTCGGTAACGGGGTTGCTTGGCAAGCGCAGTCCGGATGCCTTTAAGATCAACACGGCAGCGGCAACCATCGGTATTCGTGGCACCCACTTTGGTGCGCTGTTGTGTAACAACGACTGCGCCAACATACCGACTATTTCTGGCAGTCCGCTCGGCAATGGTCTGCATACCGATACTGCTTCAGGTAGCACAGTCATTAGCAATGCAGCCGGTTCCATTGAAGTACCTGCTGGCTCCTTCAGCTATACCTCCAGCCTCACTGTCGCGCCCAAGCTAGTACCACCTTCTGAAGGCGTACAGGTGACCATGCCACCATCCATTAGCAGCAACAAGGCTTCAGGCACCGGCATGGGCAAATCAGACAGCAACGCTTGTTCGGTTAATTAAAATTTGAACTTGAATATGAGATTCCCCCGATATTTCGTCTTCCAAGGGCTGGGTTTCATATTACCCGTTTCTCGTTCTGCTGAGCAATAAGCCAGTTATCCAGAAACTGAATCGGTGACTTGTAGCCAAAGCAACTGGCGAAAGGTCAGGCTAAATTCACCGGGATATTCAGTGCGGCCAATGAATTACCGATCACGCATCCCGATCAGAAAAAAGAGACTGGATTTTCAGTATTTCCTCCAGCGATCCTGACAGAGCCGCCACACAATCCGGATCCAGCTTGAAACGACTCAGATGCTCAAGCTCGGCAAATGCCTGATCATTAGTCCACGCCGGTTTATACGAACGCACCGAAGTGAGGGCATCGAACACGTCGGCAACGGCGACGATGCGAGCCTCAAGCGGAATGTCTTTGCCCGCCAGCCCCTCAGGATAACCGTTGCCGTCCATGCTTTCGTGATGATATGCGACGATGTTGCGTATCATGCTGATATCCCTGACACACTGGATATTGAAATTGAGCAGCATGGCATCGATGATTTCGCGCCCCTTCGTGGTATGCGTTTTCATCTCATTAAATTCCTCGGCGGTCAGCGGCCCGGGCTTGAGGAGAATTCTGTCTGGGATGGTGATTTTTCCGACATCGTGCAAGGGCGCATGCCTGAGAATTTTGTCCACAAACTCATCATCAATCGAATAGGACGCACCCAGCGTCAGGGCAATCAGACGCGAATAGCGCGCCATACGCTCCAGATGCATGCCGGTCTCCGGATCGCGGTGACGGGTGAACTGAGTGGCAGTCCTCATCGCGCCGCTGAGTATGGCTGCCTGATTCAGCTCCATAACCAGCAAACCTGTCAGCAAATGAGCGATCATGTCCAGATAAGTCAGATTAGACTCATCGAAAGCATCTCGCTCGTAAGAGTTGAAAAACAGCATCCCTATGAACTGCCCCTCGTTAAACAGCGGGATGGTGTAACTGGAATGAAAGCCTTTCTCTATGATGCGCTTCGAATGAGTCGATTTGCTTTTTTCGAATATTCTCAGGTCATTGACGATACGCGTCTCGTGGCTTTTCACCAGCTTCCGCAGGGAAGGCACCTCGCTGAGTTTGACCTCATACATCGTCAGAGGATTGCCCCCCTTGCTGCTCCCGACATGGGTACGCAGCGTGTCGGAACTCTGGTCATATTTGGCAATGGCAATGCGATCTATAGAGGAGAGCTTCTGACAGACCACGCTGTGAATATAGGAAACTTTATCAGCCAGTGCGCGATGATTATCCAGTTCGTTAAACTGCAACTGATGTTCAAGCTTGTGCATTTTTAATGGGGCCATGGTTTTTTCTTATTCATTGCAACGGCATTATCTTAAGATGAAGCTGCAACTCAGCCTTTCAGCATGCTGGCATGCCCACCAGACTGTTTCCGGCTTGCTCGGAGAGTCTTTCCTGCAAACGGCTCTGCGCCGATTAACTCTAAAGGATGCAACTGCGTTCGTCATCACCCCTGGGGGTGATACATTATGGAATATTTCGACTTATAATGCGGCAGGCAGGCAAAATATCACTTCGGGACAAGATGACAAGCAATCTCACCGGTCACGCAGAAATTGATCAACAACACGAACTACTCGACTGCACCGTCGGACAACTGAAATCGTTCTGCACTGAAGCCAGTCACAATCCCGATGCCGCCTGCGAAGACTGTCATGCGGTCAAACAAAAACACTGCCAGTTCGTGCTCGAAACTATCACCAAGGAACTGACCGATTTTCTCGCCGGGCACACGGCTTACGAAGAAAAGATGATGGAGTTGTTGCCCGACACCCCCGTATGCCAGAGACATGTAAAGGCGCACAAGTCTGCTCATCAGGGTATTGCGAATCAACTGAAGAACATCTCACTGCAGCTCGACAAAGAGAATCCGCGCGGTGCGAGCATGCGGATAAAACAAATAGTGGGCGACTGGCTGGACGATCACTGCCCCCTGTTCGACACCCGTCTGGTCAGCCTCGGCAAATTCGATACAAACCGGATTGATTTTGATGCGGAACTCGTCACGATGCTGGATGAATATGTCTTTCCCAATCGGCCGACCACATCAAAGGCCTCTTTGCGAGTTGACGCTGCATTGCTGGGGGAAAAACTGGAAACCCGCCAACGCTTTGAATCGCTCTCCCCCGCCCAGCGTCAAATTTTCTGGCTGATCGCCACCGGCAAGAAAAACCGTGAAATGACCGGCATCCTGAATGTTTCGATCAATACCGTAAAGACCCATCGCGCCGCCGTGTTTCACAAAATGGATGTCCGCTCGGCACTCGAATTGGCTAAAAAAGCCGATGCCCTGCATTAGCGACTGCTACGCGTTACAACTTGTACCGGTTTTTTTCAATGTAAGCCCCGATCTTGGCCTTGGGCACTTTTTGCAGCGCACGCAACAGCTCGTGCGGAGCAGCCTTTAGATCATGCAGTTTTTTAAGATCCGAAACCATCCTGAGCCAAAGATGCGCAGTCATCTGAGCATCGGCAAGCGCACGGTGATGGCGCGCATTATCCGGCAGCCCCAGCAACTTCACCAAAGTTCCCAGCTTGTGATCAGGAGAGAGAGGATAAATCCTTCTTGCCAGCAACATAGAACAGGCGAACTCCTGCTGCCGTCGGTGACCTATTCTCGACCACTCGGCATCCAGAAACCTGCAGTCGAACGAGGCGTTGTGCGCCACCAGCGGCATATTGCCGAGAAATTTCGCAAGCTCCATCATCACCTGCGCGGCAGGCGGCGCGGTTCGCACCATCTCATTTGAAATACCCGTCAGCTCGGTGATAAAGGCCGGAATATACGCACCGGTATTCATCAGGCTCTGGTACGAATCGATGATTTTTCCATCTACGATCCGCACCGCCGCGACTTCGGTTGCGCGATCCCCCATATCGGGCGCCATGCCGGTGGTTTCAAAGTCTATGACCGCAATCATCTGTCTTTTCCAAATGTAAAAACGGGGAATCCGACTCCCGTCAGATTCCCCGTCTGCACAGCTTGTCAGACTGTTTTACTTTTTCTTGTTTTCGATCATCTCGTGCATGACAGGAGCTAAGATGACTTCCATCGCATGGCTCATCTTGCCGCCGGGCACAACCAGCGTGTTGGCGCGCGACATGAAGGAACCCGGAATCATGGCCAGCATGTAAGGGAAGTCCACGCCCTTAGGCTCGCGGAAACGCACCACCACGAAGCTTTCATCCGGTGTAGGGATGTCGCGTGCGATAAACGGATTCGATGTATCAACTGTCGCTACGCGCTGGAAGTTGATATCGGTGTGCGTAAACTGCGGGGTGATGAACTTGATGTAATCCGGCATACGACGCAGGATGGTGTCTACCGTCGCTTCTGCGGAATAACCGCGCTCAGCCTGATCGCGATGGATCTTCTGGATCCATTCCAGATTGACCACAGGAACCACACCGATACCCAGATCGACATAACGACCTGCATCGATGTTCTGTGCAGGATCTTTCGCCAGACCGTGCAGACCTTCGTAGAACAACAGATCGGAGTTAGCGTCGATGTCTTCCCATGGCGTAAACACGCCGGGAGTCAGATCGGTCAGGCCGAAATGCTTGTTGTGTTGTACGGCTTCGGCTTCGCTGTGTACATAGTAGCGACGCTTGCACATGCCGGTTTCGCCGTAAGCCTTGAACATTTCCTCGATCTTGTCGAAGTGATTGGCTTCAGGGCCGAAGTGGCTGAATGTATTGTGACCCGCTTTGGCAGCTTCAGCAGCTGCTGCGCGGAAAGCCATGCGGTCCAGACTGTGCAGGCTATCACCCTCGATGACTGCGGCAGTGATCTTCTCGCGGCGGAAGATATTTTCGAAAGCACGTTTAACGGTGGTAGTGCCTGCGCCTGAAGAACCGGTGACCGCAATAACGGGATGCTTGCTCGACATAATGACCTCTCCTGAACAATTAAATTTTGTGAACGCCGATTTTATATCAAACACTCGTCCTTCACTACTAGGTACGCGCGATTTATGCAATAAATATATCCTGTTTTCCGGCAAAACGGACCAGACCGATTATTTCCCTGCGCGACAACCGATTAACAGCCCGATTCGCGACCGGCGCACGATGCCGCTATAATGCCGCATCCGAAAACAAATGCAGCCATCAACATGCAATCGAACTATCACCCGGCCTCTTTAGAACAACAAGCCCAGCGACACTGGGATGACACGGGCGCATTTGCCGCGACCGAATCGGGCGACAAGCCCAAGTATTACTGCCTGTCGATGTTCCCTTATCCTTCCGGCAAGTTGCACATGGGGCATGTGCGCAATTACACCATAGGCGATGTGCTGTCGCGCTATCACCGCATGAAGGGTTACAACGTGATGCAGCCCATGGGCTGGGACGCCTTCGGGCTGCCGGCTGAAAACGCGGCTCAGGCGCACAATGTGCCGCCCGCCGCCTGGACTTACGACAACATCAACTACATGCGCAATCAATTGAAGAGCCTGGGGCTGGGCATAGACTGGGCGCGCGAAGTGACCACTTGTACGCCAGAGTATTACCGCTGGGAGCAGTGGCTATTCACCCGACTGTTCGAAAAGGGCATCATCTACAAGAAGACTTCCTCGGTGAACTGGGATCCGGTTGATCACACGGTGCTGGCCAACGAACAGGTCATAGACGGTCGAGGCTGGCGTTCAGGCGCCTTGGTGGAAAAGCGCGAGATCCCGATGTATTTCTTCCGCATCACCCAGTACGCCGACGAGTTGCTGAACGATCTGGACACTCTTTCCGGCTGGCCCGAGCAGGTGAAAACCATGCAGGCCAACTGGATAGGCAAGAGCTTCGGCGTGCGCTTCCCCTTCCCTTATGAGCTCGACGGAGC
>CAYPIG010000025.1:0-997 GCA_964410705.1 uncultured Gallionella sp. | reverse complement strand
CGCCACGCATGAGGCACATCGCGCCTACGTCGAGTCCGGCATGCTGAGCGCGGCGCAGGACTACGACGAGGGCGGCATGCAGCTGCCGTACACGATCGAGGCCGCAGCCAACTCCTTCTTCGCCATGGCTTCGGTGAGCATCGGCTCCAGCTTGCTGACCAAGGGCAACGCCAATCTGCTGCTCGTGCACGGCACCGAAATGCAGAAGGCCGTTTTCGCGCGCAACGAGTTCGGCGGGCGCTTCGCCTTCCCTTATGAGCTCGACGGAGCGCAGGAAAAACTGTGGGTTTACACCACGCGTGCTGACACCATCATGGGCGTAACCTTTGTCGCAGTCGCGGCAGAGCATCCGCTGGCGACGCGCGCGGCAAAGAACAGCCCGGAGCTTGCCGCATTCATCGAAGACTGCAAGCACGGCGGCACCGCAGAGGCCGACATGGCGACCATGGAAAAGAAGGGGATGGCGACAGGCTTTACCGTCAGCCATCCGCTGACAGGCGAACAAGTGCCGGTCTGGGTAGGAAACTATGTGCTGATGGGCTACGGCGAAGGCGCGGTGATGGCGGTTCCTGCCCACGACGAGCGCGATTTTCACTTTGCCCAAAAATACCAATTGCCGATCAAGCAGTCCGTTTCAATCGATGATCAGACCTTTAGCATCGAATCCTGGCAGGAATGGTACGGCAGCAAGGAGGGCGTATGCATCCATTCCGGCAAATACGATGGTCTCAACTACGATCAGGCGGTGGACGCCATCGCAGCCGATCTGGCCGAAATGGGCTTGGGCGAAAAGAAGGTACAGTTCCGCCTGCGCGACTGGGGTATTTCCCGCCAGCGCTACTGGGGTTGCCCTATCCCCATCATCCACTGCAAAACATGCGGCGACGTGCCGGTGCCGGACGATCAACCACCGGTGGTATTGCCCGAGGACGTAGTGTCGGATGGCGCAGGCTCCCCGGTGGCCAAAATGCCGGAGCTTTATGAAACGAGCGGCCCA
>CAYPIG010000024.1:0-34232 GCA_964410705.1 uncultured Gallionella sp. | reverse complement strand
GTTCGCCGATTTCCTGTGCCGCCACCTGAGAGCGCTCGGCCAGTTTGCGAACTTCGGCTGCCACCACCGCAAAGCCCTTGCCGTGTTCGCCGGCACGCGCCGCTTCGATCGCCGCATTGAGCGCCAATAGATTGGTCTGATAGGCGATGTCATCGACGATGCCGATCTTACCTGCGATCTTCTTCATCGCTTCGACCGTGCTGTTGACCGCTTGACCGCCCTCGGTCGCCTCGCGTGCGGCCTTGCCGGCCATGCCGTCGGTGACCTTGGCGTTCTCGGTGTTCTGATCGATGGACGCGGTCATCTGCTCGATAGACGCGGTGGTTTCCTCAACGCTGGCCGCCTGCTCGCTGGAGGCTTGAGACAAGGACTGTGCGGTGGCACTGATCTCTTCCGATGCGCTGGAGAGCGAATCGGCATTGGCTCGCACCGCCGTGATGATCTCGGAGAGTTTTGCGACCATGTTTTTGATCGCATACAGCGTGCTTGCGGTATCCCCCGGATGCAGCTGCACCTCAACGGTCAGATCGCCGCTTGCCACGCGCCCTACCACTTCGGACACATAGCCCGGATCTCCGCCCAGCTGCGCCATGATGCTGCGAACGATGGTAAGCCCTATCGAGACAAAAACGATCAGCAGGAATGCCGCTCCGCCCAGCATCATGTTCTTAGAGTACGCCTCCTTTTCGATCGCAGCCTTGACCGCCTCATCGCCGTATTTGATGTTGAGATCAACGATCTTGCCTAGCGTAGTCTCGGCCAGTGCAAACAAGGGTTTGGCAGCTTCGCTGCGCTGATAAAACTCAATAAACAGGGCTTTTTGCTGAGCCTCCGAGCTATTGTTCGCCAGGTTCTGTATCACTTCGGCAACTCTACTGTCGGCCGCCTTCCAGTCATTCCACTCTTTCATGAACTGTTTCCACAGTTCCTCTTCCTCACGGGTCTGCGGCAGAGGTTCGTAGATCTTGAAGCCGCCCGCGATACGCGTCCAGATTTCCTCGCGAGTCTTGACCACTTCAGAAAATTTCCCCTGAGACTTGTAGTCGTTTTCAAAAAAAGCCGCCGAACGGTTGGCCGAGCGCACCGCAGTCTGCCCTTCATTGATGATCTCAAGGCCTAGTATGGAGGGCATACGGTTCTTGCCGATTTCGTCCACCCCCTGAGAGATGCCCGCCATACCGATCCAGCCTATCGCTCCGACCACCAGCAGCGCGATGATGGCCACCGCCATCAGCGCTATGAGTTTTGCCTTCAGTGTCATGTTCTTCATCATCTCCCCTCTGCTTACACCCGACTCAGACCGTCACTTCCGCTGCCGCCTGTCCCAGCATGGACAGTTCATCCACCGAGAGCACTTTGTTGGCATTGAGTATGATGACGAATTTCCCTGCCACCTTGCCCATGCCGGCGATGAAATCGACGCGGATTCTGGCGCCGAATGCCGGAGCGGGTTCAATCTCGCTGCTCGGAATTTCCAGCACCTCGGATACGCTGTCCACCACCACCCCGATGTCCTGACGCGTATCATCGGAGCCCTGCACCTCTATGATCACGATGCAGGTGCGCCGGGAAACCTCTGTCCTGCCCCGCCCGAAACGGGAGGATAAATCGACCACCGGCACCACGCTGCCGCGCAGATTGATCACCCCGCGGATGAAAGCGGGCATCATCGGCACTTCGGTCAGATTGCCGTATTCGATGATTTCCTTGATGTTGAGAATGGCGATGGCAAACATCTCCGCGTTGAGCAAAAAGGTCAGATACTGATGATCCTCTTCGACCGCCGCCGCAACCGCCGGCAAATTTTTGGCCTGACTCATATCCATCTCCTATCAGAATCGTTCGAATTCCTGCTCATCGGGCGCAGCAGCATACGTCGCCTTCTTGACTGCAACCCTTGGTGCTGACGGAGCACGTTTGGCATGGCGTGCCGGAGTCAAAGTTGAGGAAGACGACTCGCCCAGCTTGAAGAACGTCATCACCGACTGCAGTTGTTCGGCCTGTGAGCTCATCTCTTCGGCGGTTGCCGCCAACTGTTCCGAGGCCGAGGCATTCTGCTGAGTGGTCTGATTAAGCTGCCCCATCGCGCCGTTGATCTGCCCGACTCCGCTTGCCTGCTCGGAAGAAGCCGAGGCGATTTCCTGCACCAGATCGGAGGTCTTGTTGATCGATGGCACCATCGCCTCCAGGAGTTTGCCTGCGCGCTCGGCCATGCTCACACTGCTGCCTGCCAGTTCGCCGATTTCCTGTGCCGCCACCTGAGAGCGCTCGGCCAGTTTGCGAACTTCGGCTGCCACCACCGCAAAGCCCTTGCCGTGTTCGCCGGCACGCGCCGCTTCGATCGCCGCATTGAGCGCCAATAGATTGGTCTGATAGGCGATGTCATCGACGATGCCGATCTTACCTGCGATCTTCTTCATCGCTTCGACCGTGCTGTTGACCGCTTGACCGCCCTCGGTCGCCTCGCGTGCGGCCTTGCCGGCCATGCCGTCGGTGACCTTGGCGTTCTCGGTGTTCTGATCGATGGACGCGGTCATCTGCTCGATAGACGCGGTGGTTTCCTCAACGCTGGCCGCCTGCTCGCTGGAGGCTTGAGACAAGGACTGTGCGGTGGCACTGATCTCTTCAGAGGCGCTGGACAGCGAATCGGCATTGGCTCGCACCGCGGTGATGATCTCGGTGAGTTTTGCGACCATGGTCTGCATCGCCATCAGCAGCTGGCCGGTCTCGTCCTTGGAATCCACCTCGATCTTGATATTGAGATTGCCCTGCGAGAGGTTGTTGGCCACATCCACCGCTTCGGACAGCGGACGAGTCACCGAGCGCGCGACGAAGTAGGCGATAAAGCTTCCCAGCAACACCGCCAGCAGACTCAGCGACGTCATCAGGTTGCGCGCCGACTCATATTTCTGCGCAGAGTCATTGCCGATCTCCGTCATCAGTTCTTCCTGATAGGTGATCAGATCGCCGATAGCTTTAAAATAAGCCAGCTGCTGCGGGCGTATCGTAGTGAACAGCGCTTCCTTGGCTTCGGCTACTTTGCCTTCGGCCACGTTTTTCAAGAAGGCATCCTGCCCGACAACATAGACGGAACGGGCATCCATAACGGCTTTTAGCAGCGTCTTGCCTTTTTCGCTCTTGATGGAAGCATCCAGCAGATCCAGATTTTCCTTGATAGTCTTGCGCGCTTCCTGAATGTTATCGAGTTCCTTCTGTATTTTGGCCTTGTCGTCCATCAGCAGGGTGTTGCGCATAGAGCGCGCGATCCGGTTGATGCTCTCGTTGACGTTGTGCGCCTGAACCGTCTTGGGGTACTTGTCCTTGACCATATCCACCACGTTATCGTTCAGGCCTGACAGCCGGGTGATGCCGATAAAGGCGATCACCGCCAGCAGCAGCAGCACGATGCCAAAACCCAGCCCCAGTCGCATTCCGATCTTCATATTTTTAAACATTTCTATCTCCCTGAAAGTAAATCAAATTTGACCAGCAGTTTGCATGCGATTTTGCTGAGCGGTGGTGAGCAATACCAGCGACTGCACATCGAGGATGAGCGCGACCTCCCCCGAACCCAGTATGGTCGATCCGCCTATGCCCTTGATGTGTTTGAAGATGCTGCCCAGCGGTTTGATCACCGTCTGAAACTCGCCCATCAGTTCATCCACTACCAGACCGATTTTCTGCCCCGCGTGCTGCACCACCACGATGTTCTCGCGCTTGCCGCCGCCTTCGGCGATTTCAAACTGCTCGCGCAGACGCACGAAGGGCAGCACTTCACCCCTTAAGTTGATGTACTGGCGATTGACGGTATCGGAGCGGTCCTTCTCGGACAGCTCTATGCACTCGACCACCGTACCCAGCGGAATCACGTAGGAGGCGCGCCCCACTCCGACCAGGAAACCGTCGATGATGGCAAGCGTCAAAGGCAGCCGGATGCGGAAGGTCGATCCTTCGCCTTCGCGGCTCTCGACCTCCACGCTGCCTCTTAAGGCGGTGATGTTGCGTTTGACCACATCCAGCCCCACCCCGCGCCCCGAGATATTGGTGATCTTTTCCGCGGTCGAAAAACCGGGCTCGAAGATCAGCGAATAGATCTCGCTGTCGGAGAGGACCTGATTCGCACCGATGATTTCCCGCTCGCGCGCCTTGGCCAGAATCTTCTCCCGGTTCATCCCCGCACCGTCGTCGGTGATCTCGATCGCGATCGCGCCCGACTCGTGATAGGCGTTGAGTTTTAACGTGCCACGGGCAGGCTTGCCCCGGGCGATGCGCACCTCGGTCGGTTCGATGCCGTGATCGAGCGCATTGCGCACCAGATGCATCAGCGGATCGCCCAGTTTTTCAACCACAGACTTGTCGAGCTCCGCATCGCTGCCGCTGATCAACAGTTCAATGTCCTTGCCAAGTTCCCGGCTGGTATCCCGCACCACGCGCTGAAAGCGATTGAAGGTCTCGCCTATCTGCACCATGCGCAGCTGCAAGGCGCTGTCTCTGATCTGCTCGACCAGCATGGAGATCACCGAAGTCGATTCGACCAGCGCGGTCTCGCCGCTCTTTCTGGCCTGCATGTTGGCACCCGCACTGGCGATCACCATCTCGCCTACCAGATCGATCAGCTGATCCAGCTTGGAGGCCTGCACGCGTATCAGCTGCGATTCCAGGTTCTTCTTTTCCGCCACCTTGCCCTGCTTGACGGCGGCAGCCTCTATCACCTCTGCCGTCACCGCCCCCTGATTGACCAGTACATCGCCTATCTTGGGGTGAGCCGCAGGATCCATCTCAAGATCCGCCTGCGCACTCAGTGCGATATCCAGTTCGTGCTGAGTCAGCGCACCGCAACGGATCAGTATCTCGCCCAGCCTCATCGGATCTTCCGGCAAGGTCTCTATGGTGCTGATGAAATCGGCCAGTTTGCTGTGCGGCGGCCAGATGTGCACCACGCAGTCGTCACTGACGAAGGCGAAAACGTTTTCGATCTGCGACTTGTCCGCATTGGACTGATAGGAGATTTCGAAACCCAGATAGCAGGACTCTGCATCCATCTGATCGGCTTCGGGCATCGCATCGGGCAAGGTGGTGATGTGGACGATCTGTCCGAATTCATTCAGATAGCGCAAAAAGGTGGCAGGATCCATGCCCTTGCGCAGCACATCGGGACCGAAACGCAACGAAATGTGCCAATTGTCGGTCTCCATCTCGCCGCCGCCTATCGCCTGCACCCGGGGCTCGGTCAGTACCACATCATGGCCTGCGGGTTTACCCAGATAGGCCTGCAGCTTTACCCGCAGATCGGCGCTGGTCCGGTTCACGTCCTCATCCGGTTCACAGCCGTTCTCCACACAAGTGAGCAAAGCTGCCAGCTGATCGGCACAAGTGAGCAGAACCTGTATCAGTTCGCGATCAGGAACGATCACTCCCGAGCGCATCTCGTCCAGCACGTTTTCCAGCACATGAGTGAACTCGACCACGAACTTGCATTCTATGACGCCCGCCCCGCCCTTGATGGTGTGCGCCGCGCGAAAGATCGCATTGATCGTCTCGGCATCCCCTCCCGTATCTTCCATCTGCAGCAGATTGTCTTCCATCATCTGCAAAAGCTCGCGGCCTTCAACCACAAAGGCCTGTTGAATCTCGTCCATGCTCCCCCCTTTGCTTACCCGCCAAGTTGTCTGCGTTCAGTTCCTGCGCTCGCTGGCAGGAATCACCATAGGATCGCCGAAATAGCTGGCCATGTTGTACAGATCCAGCAACTCGGTGACCGCCTTGCTGTGCGCCGAAAGATTCACCGCCTTGCCTGCCTTGAGGGCCTCGCGCTTGGCCAGCAGCAGCACCTGAAAACCCGCCGTATCCATCTCTGCCACCTGAGACAGATCCAGATCCAGCTCATCGCACTCGGCCAGCGCTTCGAGCAGCATCTGTTTTTGCACCGCCGCGTTGTAGATCGTCATGTCTTCGCAGATGGTGCGCACCCCCTTATCCGACTTTGCCATTTTCAACCTCTCTATAGGTTCTAAGTGCCGTTAAAACAACTCGATTTTTTGCTGAGAAGCCGCAGAAGTATTGGTCCTGCCGCCCAGCGCGACCGCGTGTACATCGCGCTGATTATCCATCACATAACCGGCATAGATATGCTCGAAATGATCCTTGATCGAGGCGGCATTGGAAAAATCCTTGATGCGCATCATCTCGACCATCTGCGCCATGTGTTTATCCAGACGGTTGAGCGCGGCCTGCACCTGCTCGATCTGCTGGCGGGTGACATCCTGAAACTGGATGCCGGCCATTACCTCCATGAACATCGAAGAGAGCGTCTCGCTGGTATGCGACAGATGGGCGAGCATTTCCTCGTCGCGTTTCATCAGGTTGTGGTAATTGCGGCTCATGCTGTCCAGATGCACCGAAAAATTCTCCAGCACGGCCTTCTCGCTGTCCACACTGGAGTGCTCCAGTTTGTTTTTGAACTGGGACTCTATGGTGTGAGCCACATCGGCTATGCCGTGCTGTATCTTGGATACGGCAAGATCGGTCTCGCCTGAGAGTTTGCGCACCTCATCGGCTACCACCGCGAATCCGCGTCCGACTTCCCCCGCGCGGGCCGCTTCAATCGCCGCATTGAGCGCCAGAAGATTGGTCTGCGATGAGATGCCCTTGATCATATCCACCAGCGCAAACATCGAGTTGGCCTGCTGCATCACGATGGAAATGCTGCTTCTGTCCGCTTCGAACTCCACGAAACGGTTGTTGATATACTGATTGAGATTTTCGATCAGCTGCACATTGGAAGTCAGATTCTTCTCGCCGTTTTCTATCATGGCTTCGGATTCACGGGAGCTGGCAGTGACCGTATTCATCAGATCGTTGATCACGCCGTCGATGGACTGCAAACGCTCCATGATATTGAAGGCGGAACGCTCGGTATTCTCGGTGATCGCATGCAGCTGTTCATTGAGCAGTTTGATCAGCTTGGGCAACTCACTCAGATCGTCCGCCGCGCTGTTGATGATGATGTCGTCCGCCGCCATTTTCTGCTGGATGCGCTTCTGAGACTCCTCCAGCCCGAACTGCATATCTCGGTAGATCACATGGGAAAAGGCATAGTGCACCACAAAGCTGATCAGCACGATGATCACGCCGCCTACCGCATCGAATAGCGGCTCATAATGACCGACCACCTCATGCAAAAAAGTGTGGACAGGTGAGTGGATGACATAAATGCCGATGGCGCAAGTAGCAGCCGTAAGCAGTCCGACAGAAAATTGCCGCTGCATGATTTGGCTTTTGCTCAATGGCATGATGCGCTCCGTCTGCGGGTTGATTACTTGACGACGAGTTTGATGGTACCCAGCAACTGCTCCGCATTGACCGGCTTGACCAGCCAGCCCGAAGCGCCCGCAGCCTTCGCTTCATCGCGTTTGGACTGCTGCGACTCCGTGGTCAGAAACAAAATAGGCATGAAACGCAGATTGGGCAGCTTGCGCACTTCCCTGATGAATTCGATTCCGTTCATACCTGGCATGTTCAGGTCAGTGATCAGCAGATCGGGCTTCAAACCGCCTTTGAGTTTGGTCAGTCCCTCTTCCGCGCTGGCCGCTTTTTCCGTACCGTAACCTGCCTTGGAAAGAATAGCGCTCATGCTGAGCAAGATGGTCACAGAATCGTCGACGAGAAAAATGGTTTTCATGTTTTGCGTAGTTCCTTAAAAAAACGGTACGGAATTGAAGTATATCGAAAACCCCCTGCCTTACATAGGCGTCTTTAGCAAAAACCTGTGCTGACCGGGTAAAGCGGGGATTTTTCACAACACCGTGCTGATTGTTGCACGCATCCTGCGATAACGCCATAGACTTTTCGCAGTAAACACCCGGCAAGAGTATGCCTTAAGTCGGGTCGACCGACCCGGGCATAGTTTCGAATTGAGAATTTCAGCTTACCCTCGTCTTCAAACGGCAGAGCGGCGCCCCCCTCAGGACTGCCCCGCATCCATCCCTTTCACACCCAGAGACTTTATTGGCCTTGTTTTCACTCCTGACTAGCGCACATCAGATCGACTCATCCGGCAATGACGACAGAGCTGACAGGACATCTTTGGCAGATTCAAGCCTGCTTCTGGCCAGCAACTCATTGGTCTTGGGCGATTGCGAACGACACTCCGGCCCGAAATACAGACGCTGCTGGTCATCAACAGGGCGATTTTCCGGAACGGCATGGTCAGGCGACATACTCTATCCTCTTTAATATGACTGACATTGGCGCTTTCTAAAACAGACCCAATGCACAGAATAGATGATGCCCCCAAAATACCGTAGAGTACAGTCGGTCTCTTCCTGATTTTTTTGTAAGTGTGAAGACAACTCTTTGTCGGTTAAACACCGACAACAGCAGCTTCAGCCAGCCGGCGTCAAAAGCCGGTACTGCGCGGAATAAGGCGCTCAGTTTGCGCATGATTCAGACAAAAATCTCGACGTTACCCGGATTCAACCCCGCCGATTTTTCCGTATAGCGAAATCGCGAAACGCTGCGGTGCAAAAGCGCGGACGCCTGCGCCAGACCTGCCATTTCATTGCGAGTATTGATGATGTCAGAGCTGGTGCTGGCGCTGATGCTGTGCACTTCATTCATATGAGTGGCGATACGCTCACCGGAAGTCGACTGTTCCTGAGTCGCTTCGGCAATCTGCTGCATGCGTGCAGAAACCAGCTGCATGGAGTGTTCGATATCGGCGAGCACCGTATCGGTGTAACGGCCGCGAGTCATGCAGACTTTAGCGGTTTCCCGCGCCGACTGCATCACCCCTACCGCATTCTGAGCCGACAGTTTGACTTCACCCAGCAACTCCGAAATATCCTTGACCGAACTGGCCGTCTTGTCAGACAGGATGCGGACTTCGTCGGCCACTACCGCAAATCCCCGGCCGTGCTCCCCCGCTCTGGCCGCCTCAATCGCCGCATTGAGCGCCAGCAAATTGGTTTGCCCGGCAATATCCTTGATGATCTGACTGATATCGCCGACTCTGTGCAGCGCCATTTTGAGGGTGTCCATCGTCTGAACAGACTCGTTGAGCGTGACATCCAGATTCGATATCGCCTCCAGCGTCTGACGCCCGGACTCCCCGCCCACCCTGACCTGCTCGCGCGTATGTTTTGCCGCCCCCGCTGCAAAGCTGGCATTTTCTGCTATGGTCGAAATCGTATTGCGCATTTCCTGCATCGAGTCGTTGGCCGTGCTGGCCTTATCCGACTGCGCATGGGCATTCGCGCTGACGACATGGGTCATTTCAAGCACCTTGCCGGTCGCCCGCGATGCCTGATCCGCTGAAAAATTCACCTCGCGCAGTATGCTCTCGAAACTTGCGATGAAAGAATTGACCGTGCTGGCCATTGCGCCAATCTCGTCGGCATGATCCGTCGGCAGCCGGTGCGTCAAATCGCCGTTGGTCAGATGATCCATGGCAGAGATGACATCGTCCACCCGCTTCTTCAAATAACGGTTGAAACGCGCCTGAAAGACGATGATCACTCCCCCTGCGAAGACCAGCGGCAACACGATGATCCAGATAATGCGGCTGACAGCATGAAAGATAGAGTCTCTGGATTGCTCCCATGCCGAGACATTGTCTTCCAACAGTGCGTCAATGGCGGAGATCATCGGTCCGGTGTGCATACTGTAGAGCATATCCTGCGCCGTCACCGCATCGGCTGGACTTGTGCTGGCAATATTCACGGCAAGCTGCAACCCCTTGGCGTATTCCTCCCAGGCTGCGATCACCTGGTTCAATCTGGCCGGATCGGCTTTTGCCACTTTTTCAACATCGAGGTGCAACGCGCGGATTTTTTTATCCGCGAGGGCAAGCTTTTGCTCGGTTTCCTGCAAAATGGGGTCAGCACGCGAAATCGCCAGCGCTTCGCTCTTGATGGCAGACAAGTTTGCTGCAAACACCTGCAGCCCCTGGTACTGATCGAAGGTATAGCGCAGCTGGGCCAGTTGAATCACCGCGAACACGATCACCCCGGACAAGCTGATAAGCGTGACAATCGCGATCAGACGAAGTTGTGCTTGTAAAGTCATGATGAAAATGCTCCGCTCAGATTGCGCTGCTCAATGAATAGACTGTTTCCGGGCTGTTTTTTGGCCATTTTCTTGGCATCTGACATCGCGGAGGAAACTTCGTGATGGGAGATAAACTGCCCGGGCGCAACGGAAATCACGCCGATAGACAGGCTGGTCAGCGGATGAAACTGAATCTGCCCTTCCCGCCCTTCGCTCGAATAACCGCCGTCTATCAGATGTTCCTCACGGAACATCAATGAGGCGGCCTGTTCAAAAGAGCGCAGCGCCTGCTCGCAGCGACTTTTCCAGTCCCGGCTCTGCATCAGCATGATGAAGTCATCCCCGCCGACATGACCGATAAAATCGAGCTTATGATCGCAGGACCAGCCCAGCAGACGACCGGTGAGCTGTATCAGTTCATCGCCCTTGCGGTAACCGTAGGTATCGTTAAACGGTTTGAAGTGATCCAGATCGCAATAACAGGCGATAAAGGCGGTGTTCGCCTGCAACAGCCTTTCGATATGCTCGTTGATAGGCACATTGCCCGGCAGCAGGGTCAGCGGATTGGCGTAACGCGCCGCTTCGATCTGCATCTGGGTGAGTTCGCGCAGCAGATCCTGTCCGGACGCGACGCCGATGTAACGTCCGTTATCGGTGATGATAAAGCCGTCAGCGAAGTGATGGCTGTCCACCTCCGCCATAAAATGGCTCAGTTCTTCTATCGGCATGTTTTTCTCAACCCGCAGCGGTTCGGTCAGCACCATAGAGGCGCAACGCTTTTTACCCAGCAATTCGCGCTGAAACGGTTTGGCAAAACAATCGAGAAAATGGTAGCGGTTGATCAGGCCGACCGGCAGCCCGTTCTTGACCACAGGAACAGTGCGCAAAGCCGAGTTGGCCGAAAATCGCTCGAACACCTGCTCATTCGACGTTTCAGGCTGCACCGGCTCGACATAACTTAATAGTTTCTGCGCCGTCATATGCGAGCGGCGAGCCAGATCTCCAGTCGGAAAAACCGAAATGCTGGAGGAACTCAATATACGGCCCGTTTCGATCGGTACGACCAGAGGCGGCGTAGGGCTTGGGCGGGCAATGAAATAGCCCTGTCCCAAGGCAATGCCGATATCCTTCACCACGCGCAATTCGCCCTCGGTCTCTATTCCCTCGGCAATCACCCGGGTGCCGCAGCTCTCGGCAATCTGCTGAATGGATTTTAAAAACTGCAACTTGATCGAGTCCTGATCCACGCCCTGCACAAAATGCATATCGATCTTGATGTATTCGGGGCGCAATTCCGACCAAAGTCTAAGACTCGAAAATCCGGCTCCCAGATCGTCGATCGCAATCTTGAATCCCATCGCCCGGTAGTGCAGCAAAGCCCCACGCATGGCCTCGAAATCGTAAGTTGGCTGATTTTCGGTAATCTCGATGACGACGCGCGCGGGATTGATGCCCACTTTTCGCATCAAGGCCAGCGTCTGACCGTTCTTGAAACTCGGGTGCGTCAGCGTCTCCGGGCTGACATTGAGAAAAAGCTTGCCCGGCAGATTTTGCAGAGCGAATGCTTCGAGCACCGTCTGGCGCGCCAGCATTTCGACCTCCAGCGATAAACCCTGCTGCTCGGCCGCACCGAACAGATTGAAAGGCGAATGCAGCGGACTGTCGGCAGGCCCCCTGATCAGCCCTTCGAAACCGATGAATCCGCCATTTTGCAAATCTATGATGGGCTGAAACAACGCGCTCAGTTTGCGCTGGGCGATAATCTCCTCCAGCGGCGTCATAACCAAATCCGGGATGGATATATCGGTACGATAATTAGTCTGTTGCTCTTTCAGGATCGCTTGCATTGGAGTCCTCAATAGTCATCTGTATTGCGCCAGCTTAACTCCGCCCTGTGACGCTAATATGACAACGCAGTGATCCTAGCACTCGCCCAGCAAAAAGCGCGGCACTTTCGTGCCGCGCTTTTTTAGATGAATGGTCGATTCAGATTTTATGCAAAAGGATGGCGCAGCACGATGGTCTCGTCGCGGTCGGGACCGGTAGAGACCATGTCGACTGGCACGCCACAAACCTCTGCGATGCGTTCCAGATAGTTGCGAGCCGCCAGCGGCAGCTCATCGTACTTCTGTACACCCAGCGTGCTCTCGGACCAGCCGGGCATTTCTTCGTAGACGACCTGGCAATCGGCCAGCGCATCCGCGCCCACCGGCAGGATATCGCTGTCCACGCCGTTGATGCGATAGGCCACACCCAGCTGTACGGTTTCCATGCCGTCCATCACGTCCAGCTTGGTGATGCAAAGACCCGACACGCCGTTGATCTGGATCGAGCGCTTTAAGGCTGCCGCATCGAACCAGCCGCAACGACGCGCACGTCCGGTAGTCGATCCGAACTCGTGGCCGCGACGGGCCAGACCTTCGCCGACCGGGTCACACTTGTTCACCGCATCATACAGTTCGGTCGGGAAAGGACCGGAACCGACGCGCGTGGTGTAAGCCTTGGTGATACCCAGCACGTAGTTGAGCATCTGCGGGCCGACACCGGCACCGGCGCAGGCTGCACCGGAAATGCAGTTGCTGGAGGTCACAAAAGGATAAGTGCCGTGATCGATATCGAGCAGCGCGCCCTGCGCTCCTTCGAACAACAGACCGCGACCGGCCTTGTTTTCTTCATACAGCGCGCGCGGCACGTCCATCACCAGAGGCTTGATGCGTTCAGCCAAAAGCAGCGTCTCGTCCAGAGTTTGCTGAAAATCCACCGTAGGCGCGTTGAAGTAATTTTTCAGCACGAAGTTGTGATAGTCGAGCACTTCGCCCAGTTTCGCCGCGAAACGCTCGCGGTAAAAAATATCCTGCAAGCGGATCGCGCGGCGTGCGACCTTGTCTTCATAGGCAGGACCGATACCGCGGCCTGTGGTGCCTATCTTCGCATCGCCCTTGGCAAGTTCCCGCGCCTTGTCGATCGCCTCGTGATAGGGAAGGATCAGCGGGCAGGCTTCGGAAACTTTCAGTCTGCCGTACACATCGATACCGGCTGCCTGCAGCTGGTCCATTTCCTTGAGCAAGGCCTGCGGCGAGAGCACCACACCGTTGCCGATGTAGCACACCACGCCATCGCGCAGGATGCCGGATGGAATCAGATGCAGCACGGTCTTCTTGCCGTTGATCACCAGGGTGTGGCCAGCATTGTGACCGCCCTGAAAGCGCACCACGCCATGAGCATGATCGGTCAGCCAGTCGACGATCTTGCCCTTGCCTTCATCACCCCACTGGGTACCAATTACTACGACGTTATTAGCCATTGCAAACTTTCAATAAAAATAATTCAAAATTGATAACTGTTTAATTGCCAATCGGGCTCACCTGCCAGCTGCCGTCCTGCAGAACGAGTTCGCGGTCGCATTCGCCCGCGCAATCGACACTGCCCGGCAAACACACGATCACCGTCTCACCCGCCGCACGCAGTTGTTCTATCGTCGCGGCAAGCTCCTCACGGTAAGGCGCACGTATCCCCGGCCTTTCGGCCTGCTTCGGCAATAGACGGTAAAGCTGACGCAGATCCATGCTAAAACCGGTGGCGGGGCGCGCACGACCAAAACTCTTGCCCAGATCGTCGTATCGCCCGCCCAGCGCAATCGCATCGTGACTGCCCGCGTGATAAGCGGCAAACACCATGCCGCTGTGATAATGATAGCCGCGCAAATCGGCCAGATCGATGCCGATGCTGGCAACCGACGAGCGTAAATTTACCGATACAGTCTGCAAATCCGCCAGAGCCGCTGTGATCTCAGGGTAATCCGGCAACTGCGCGCGCGCGCGTTCCAGCACGGACTCGCAGCTGCCGTACAGCGCAGGCAGCACCCGCAAGGCATTGCGCAGCGCCAGGTCGAGATTCTCCGTCAAGGTCAGCAAACTCGTGCTGTCCTTGCTTTGCAGGGCGGAAAACAGCTCGTTTTCCAGCGCTTTATCCAGATTTGCATGTTGCACCAGGGCGCGAAACACGCCGACATGGCCCAGATCCAGATGCACTTGCTCCACGCCGATCAGCGCCAGCGCCTGCAACATCAGCTGCTGGATTTCAAGATCGCTCTCAAGTCCTGCGTGTCCGTACAGCTCCGCGCCGATCTGCAGCAGCTCGCGGGTGCGGTTGAGCCCGGCCGGTATGGTGTGCAGCACGCTACCCGCATAACACAGGCGCGCCACGCCCTGACGGTTGAGCAGATGCGCATCGATGCGCGCCACCTGGGGCGTAATGTCGGCGCGCAACGCCAAGGTACGACCGCTTAGCTGATCGACCAGTTTAAAGCTGCGCAGATCCATATCCTCGCTGCCTGCGATCAAAAGCGACTCGGCATATTCGAGCAGCGGCGGCGCGACCAGCTGATAGCCGGTTCTACGCAGCAACTCCAGCACTTGCGCGCGCATGTTTTCGACACGCCAGGCCTCGTCGGGCAGCATGTCCTGTATGTACTCGGGTAATAACCAGTTTTGCATCAAAAAACCTCTATAAATTGCTCACTACTTGCCCGCCTTGCCCGAACCCTTCAGATACTTGAAGAAAGCAGAACTCGGATCCATCACCATCACATCGCTCTTGTTCTTGAAGCTTTGCTTGTAAGCTTCAAGGCTGCGATAGAAGGAATAGAACTCGGCGTTTTTGCCGAATGCGGCGGCATAAATGGCCGAGGCCCTGGCATCGCCCTCACCCTTGGTGCTCTGCGCATCGCGGTAAGCTTCGGCCAGGATCACTTCGCGCTGCTTATCCGCATCCGCCTTGATCTTTTCGCCGTCGGCAGCACCTGAGGCGCGCAGCTCATTGGCAACGCGCTTGCGTTCCGCATCCATGCGGCGATAGACCGAATCGCTGATCTCGGACGGGAAGTCGACGCGCTTCAGACGCACATCGAGCACCTGCACGCCGATCTTGCGCGCATCCAGATCCGCCTTGCTGCGCAGCACCTTCATGATTTCGTCGCGCTCACCGGACACCACTTCGTGTATGGTGCGCTTGCCGAATTCCTCGCGCATGCTCGAATTGACGGTCTGCTTCAGGCGCGTATTGGCCCTGACCTCGTCGCCGCCCACACTGATGTAGTACTGTTTGACATCGACGATGCGCCATTTGACGAAAGAGTCGACCATCACGTTCTTCTTCTCGGCCGTGATGAAGCGCTCAGGCTCGCCGGTATCCAGCGTCAGGATGCGCGAATCGAAATAGCGCACATTCTGCACCAGCGGCAATTTGAAGTGCAGACCGGGTTCGGTCTTGACGCTGACCATTTCCCCCAGCTGAAACACGATCACGGTCTGACGCTGATCGACGATAAACAGGCTCAGGCTGAGCAGCATCAGTGCACTTACCGCGCCGATTAGGATTGCATTGGTTTTCATGGGCGGGCCTCCCGATCACGACTCAACAGTGAGTCTCGTGCACGCTGTGCGGCATTATTGTCATTTCCCTGCGAAGTCACAGGTTCTGGCTTCACCGCCGACGGGACATCGATTGTTCCGGCACGGCTGGACTCGATCAGCTTGTCCAGCGGCAGATAAAGCAGGCTGTTGCCGTTCTTCTGGTCAACCATCACCTTGCTGATATTGCCCATCACCTGCGACATCATGTCCAGATACATGCGGTCACGCGTCACGGCAGGCGCCTTCTCATATTCGACCAGGATCTGCTTGAAGCGGCTGGCATCACCCTCGGCATTGGCAATCACGCTCTGTTTGTAACCTTCGGATTCCTGTATCAGGCGGGCAGCCGTACCCTTGGCACGCGGCACCACATCGTTGGCATAGGCCTGGCCTTCATTTTTCTGCCGCTCTCTATCCTGCCCCGCCTTCACCGCGTCATCGAAGGCGGCCTGAACCTGTTCGGGCGGCTGGGCATTTTGCATGGTGAGCTTGCTGATCACGATGACGGATTTATAGCGATCCAGGATATCCTGGATCAGCTTGGTCGCCGATGCAGCCACAGCTTCCCGCCCTTCGTACAGCACGAAGTCCATCTTGTTTTTGCCGACCACTTCCCGAATTGCCGTTTCAGCCGCCTGACGTACGTTCTCGTCCGGATTGCGGTTGTTAAACAGATATTCTCCCGGATCGCGCAGGAAATACTGCACCGCGAACTGGATATCGATGATGTTTTCATCATCCGTCAGCATCAGCGATTCCTTGGCCACCTTGTTCTTGACGTTGTCGCGATAGCCGACTTCGACGGTGCGAACCTGGCTCAGATTCACCAGCTCAACCGTCTCAATGGGATAAGGCAGATGCCAGCGCGGACCGGCCATCGTGACATCGACCTGTTTTCCGAAACGCAGCACCACGCCGCGCTGACTCGCATCGACGATGTAAAATCCGCTTGCGGCCCAGATCAGCGCAGCGATCAGCGCGATCAGGCCGATCCCGCCGCCGCTCAGTTGCGGCGTTTTCCCGCCTTTACCTGAATTGGTCAGCGCGGCAAGCTGCAGCTTGAGTTTGCGCAGCAATTCTTCCAGATCGGGCGGGCCGCCGTTCTTGTTGTTACCCCATTGCGGGTCATTCATTCCCATGGCAAATTACTCGCTTGTTTGATTTGATTTTCATTCTTATCCTTCGCCAGCTTGGCCTCTTTCGCCTCGCTCAAGGTCGCACGCAACACATCGAGTCCGGCTCCGCTGACCGCGCTCACAAAAATGCGGGTGATTTTATCACAGTCATCTCTCTGTTCCCCAGCAGGAAACTCGGTCAGGTCGACTTTGTTGTATATCATCAGCTGCGGAATATCCCCCGCATCGATCTCTTTTAACACCTTGTTGACCTCGGCGATCTGATCGTCCCGGTTGGGATTGCTCGCATCGACCACATGCAGCAGCAGATCGGCCTGTATGGTCTCTTCCAGCGTGCTGCGAAAGGCGGCGACCAGACCGTGCGGCAGATGACGGATAAATCCCACCGTATCGGACAGCACGATCTCACCCTCCCCTTCGGAGTACATTTTCCGCGAAGTGGTGTCCAGCGTGGCGAACAGCTGATTGGCCACATATACGCTGGACTTGGTGAGCCGGTTGAACAGCGTGGATTTTCCCGCATTGGTGTATCCGACGATGGAGACGGAAAAAACACCGGAACGGTTGCGCGAACGGCGCATCACATCGCGTTGCGCCTTGAGTTTTTCGAGCCGCTCTTTCAACAAGTGCACGCGTTTATCCAGTTTGCGACGATCGAGCTCCAGCTGCGTCTCGCCGGGGCCGCGTGCGCCGACGGCAAATTTTTGCTGCCCCATGTCGGTATTGAGTCCCACCAGACGGGTGGACATGTATTTGAGCTGGGCCAGTTCCACCTGCACCTTGCCCTCATGACTCTTCGCGCGCTGCGCGAAGATATCCAGAATCAGCATGGTGCGGTCTATCACGCGCGTATTGAGCCGCGCGGTCAGATTGCGCATCTGAGCTGGCGAGAGATCGTGATTGAAAATCACCAGCGGCACTTCTTTTAGCTCCACCATCTCGGCGATCTGGGCGACTTTTCCGCTTCCGGCAAACAGCGCGGCATCCGGACGGATGCGGCGTGCCTCAAAAGTTGCCAGTGTGCGCACGCCTGCCGTTTCGGCCAGCAGGCGCAATTCCTCCAGGCTCTCGCGATAGTCCGCGCCGCCCAAGTCGATACTGACCAGAATCGCCGATTGGGTACCTTCAGATGTTTGCTGCATTACTCTGCGTCGTCGTAAGCGATATTCACCGCTCTTGCCGGCACGATCGTCGAAATGGCATGTTTATAGACCATCTGGATCACGGAATTGTTTTTGAGCAGCACGACGTATTGATCGAAGGACTCGACCTGACCTTGCAGCTTGATGCCGTTGACCAGATAAATGGCGACCTGAACATGCTCTTTACGCAGGGTATTCAGAAAGGGATCCTGCAACTGCTGGCCTTTTGCACTCATGTTATTGCTCTTTTTGTAAGGTTAGGAGCCACACTTTACTGGATTCAGGCCCGAATGACCAGATGCACGGAGGCAAACACAGCAGAAAACCCGGCTTACGCGGGTATCCGCATTCATGCCTGTATTCACTGAGTATCAAGCCAAAACCGTGTTGCGCATCATCAGACCTGTCCTCATATTGGTTTACGGTTAAAAATCACACTGACGCAAAGACCGCGGCCCGGCGAACGGATCTCTAACGCCGCATGGTGTAGTTCGGCAATACGCCTGACGATGGATAAACCCAGGCCGCTGCCGACAGCCTGCGTACCTGCGGGGCGATAAAAGCGCTCCGAGACCCTTGCCAGCTCCTCTTCAGTAAGACCGGGGCCGTTATCCAAAACAGTCAGTCGCATCAGGCCCTGCTCATTGCTGATGTCAACCTGAACCGTCGTCCCGGCTCCGGTGTGACGAACCGCATTGTCAATCAGGTTGCGCAACAATACGCGCAACAGCAGTGGATTGCCGCTGACCGAGGCTTCTTCATCCCCGGTTAATTCAAGCCGCACCTCCCTATTCAAGGCCGCCGGAGCAATCTGCGCGATCACCTCAGCCGCGATGGCTGTTAAGGGACAGACTACCCTCACTTCCTCGCCCAGATTATCGATGCGGGCCAGCGTCAGTAACTGTTCGATCAGATGGGCGGCTCGCTCGCAACCCAAAATCGCATTATCTAGCGCATGATTGCGTTCGGCGTCCGAACTCGCCGCACGTGCCACCTGCGCCTGCGCCTTGATTCCCGCCACCGGAGTGCGCAATTCATGCGCCGCATCGGCGGTAAAGCGCCGCTCTTTTTGCAAGGAGGCATCCATACGAGCAAACAACTGGTTGAGCCGCTCTATCAGCGGCACCACCTCGACCGGCGCAAACCCCGCATCCAGCGGGGCCAGATTGTCCGGCTCGCGCTGATCCACCTCGGCGGTCAGTTTGACCAGCGGGCGCAGGCTGCGCGATACAGCCAGCCACAACAGCAAGGCCAATACAGGCAGCGAAATCAGCAGCGGCATGAGCAGATTAGCGGCAACCCCCGCGGCCAGTTCATCGCGCACCTCGGTGCGTTCTGCCACATGAATCAAATTACGGTGAGACTCATCCCACGTGGTAAACACACGCCAGCGTTTCTTTTCGATGACACGGTCACTAAATCCCGGCTCGCCATCCGCCAGCTGCAGGGCAGGCGCGTTAACAGAATGCAGGCTCAGCACCTGTCCCTCCTCCCACACCTGAAACGCGACCCGGCGGGAATATTTATGCAGCAAAGGGGCATGCTCGGTCTCAATTTCATCGAGATCGTGGGATGACTGAACAACCAGCAAGGCGGCGGACTGGGCAAGATGTGCATCCAGCACTTCTTCGAACTCCTCGCGCGCATCGAAATAGGTAAAGACGCTCGCCCCCACCCAGACCACCACCACGGTCGCCAGTGACAACAGCAGCAGCCTTTGTTTTAGTGACATGCTAGCGATCCTTGTCTGCGGGGATCAGATAACCCACGCCGCGTATCGTCTCAATCAATCCTGCAAAAAGTTTACGGCGCAGATGGTGAATGTGTACCTCGACCGCATTGCTCTCCACTTCCTCGCCCCAGGCATAGAGCTGCTCCTCGATCTGCGCACGCGACAACACGCGCCCTGCGTTCAGCATCAAGGCGTGCAGCACGGCAAATTCCCGTGCAGGCAGATCGATCACTTTACCCTGGTAATGAACACGATGCGCGGCAGGATCAAGCTCAACGCCACCGGCCAGAAGCGCCGATGCAGGCTTGCCGCTGGCACGACGAATCAGCGAACGCAGGCGAGCCGCCAATTCACCCATATCAAAAGGCTTGACCAGATAATCGTCAGCGCCTGCATCAAGCCCCCTGATGCGGTCATTTACCGTGTCCATCGCAGTCAATATCAACACCGGTATCGCGATATTGCGGCTGCGCATCCGCCGCAGCACCTCAAGACCCGACATGCGCGGCAGGCCCAAATCCAGCACGATGGCAGCATAAGACTCGGTATCTGCTGCCAAATCTGCCGATACGCCATCCTTCATCCAGTCCACTGCATAGCCTGCCAGCTTGAGGCCGGCCCCGATTGCATCACCCAGCAAGGCATCATCTTCGACGACCAATATGCGCATTTTGACGGTCCGTTTAATAATCAATCTTCCTGCTGCGTCACACTCTGCTCCATCAAGCCGGTTGCCGGATAGTAATACCAGAATGCCAGTACCACGGCCAGTATTATGGCGCCTAGATAACTATGCGCGCGACCGATTCCCTGTACTCCCGGCTGCACAGACTTATAGCCGGTAATCATCGCTCGCGGCAAATTCTCGCGATGCAGCAGACTGCTGGCCAGCACACCCGCAACATGCAACGCAACAACTCCCAGCATGCCGTATGACACCATCTCGTGCAATTCCTCCAGTGCATCACCACCTGCATCCTGAAACACCAGCACGCCGCTCACGCCAGCAACTATCCCAAGAGCCAGCAGGGCAAACACCGCCAGACTGCCAAGAGGGTTGTGACCCGCATAGTGCTCAGGATTCCCCTTGAGCATTGAGCGCATATAACGAACGGTGCTGGCAGGACTGAACAGGAACGATTTAAACTGCGCATAGCGCGTTCCTGCCACGCCCCAGACCAGCCGGAACGCAATCAGCCCCAGCAGGGTATAGCCCAGCATGACGTGAATGTCGCGGTAGCGTTCAGACTCTGCGGTCAGAAAGGCACCCGTAAAGGATACCACCAGCAGCCAGTGAAACACCCGCGTCGGCACATCCCATATCAGTTGGCTCATGACACTCTCCTTTTATTTGGGAATTCTGATGCCGTGTTCGCTGAAATTGCCGCTTTGTGCCTGAATATGACAAGCCGCGCAATTTGCCGGACTCTTAATCCTGGGATTGTTCCAGGTGCGCGCCGATATTTCGTCGTGTTCATGTCTGAACCAGCGGGTTTCGGTGATGCGCAGCCTGACCGACGCATCGGGCCTGCCGGCGTTCTTCTCAAGAAATGCAGAAATTTCGCGAGCGGCTGGTTTATCAAGACTGGCATCGGTGCCAAAATGTCTATCCAGACCGGCCATCAGAGCACGCCAGGATTGGGCTGGCAGCAGGCGAGGCGGGTAGGCCACATGACATGATCCACACTCAGCCTGCCATGCGGCGTTGGCAGGCGGAATGCGCTCATCGTTGTCATCGTCGGCCCAGACCGTTGCGGCGCAACTCATCAACACGACAAACAAAATATTTCTGTAAATTGAAATCATGGCGGCCTCCTTTTATTTCCTGACAGTGAGCAGATAGGCGAGCACATCGCCTTTTTCCTGTGACGTGCAGACACGGCCTAGCACATCGTTGCAGTTGCGTTTAAACCACTTGGCAACCTTCTTAGGATCGGTAAAACGTTCCGCATTGACGGCAGGCGCCAACGGCTGAAGCACTTTGCCGGTTTTTGCGTGTTTGCCGGATACAGCCGGATTATCGGTATGACAGGAGGCGCAACTCCATTCGTTGCCATGCGTCTGCTGGAAGAATTTAGCTCCACGAGTCGCCGAAAATCCCTGAAAAGCAGAATCTTCAGCCTGCGCCTCGCTCCTGAGCTTAGCCAGTTCCTGCTCAGGCGTTTGCGCCATAACAGGGGAGGACATCAATCCGGCAATGATGAGCAGAACGGATATTTTAAATTTGCGTAACATGACGGACTCCTTGCAAATGTTTATCGAGGAGTACAGCATGAATCGCAAAGCTTAAGATACGCTTAAGCGCGAATAATTTATTACATTTTCCGGTCTGAGCCGGATTTTTCCGCCAGCAGCGCACCGATCAGCCGGTTTGCCTTGCTCTGAAAATTGAGCGGGTGCGAACAGCACAACTCCCTTGCATGACGACGGATCAATGCTCTTGAGGGCGGATACGCAGAATTTTTTACCGCCAGCACGATTTTATTGACGCCATCATCGGAATCGACCACCAGCACGCGTCCGGAAAAACTGTTGCGTAGCCGCGACAGACAGAGCTCGAAATGCGGATAGCCCCCCCAAAGATTGACCGCCAGTACCCCGTTATCACAAAGCGCCGCGTAGCAATCGTCGTAGAAAGACTGGGAACTCAACTCCTGCGGCAAACCCTCCGCATCAAAACCATCCACGATCAGCACATCCGGCTGCCAGCGGCTATCGCGCACCCAGCGCGCACCGTCCTGTTGCAGTACACAAAAACGCGCATCGTCGGGCGGGATATAAAATTCGTCGCGCAGCGCAATCACCTCGGGACTGATTTCGACCACGGTGATCTGAGAGAGCGGCAAATGTCGGTAGCAGTACTTGGCCATCGATCCGCCGCCCAGCCCTATCATCGCGATGCGCTCAGGCAATGGCTCCAGCAGCAAAAAACTCATCATCGCCCGAGTATAGGAAATGGTCAGTTCATCGGGCCGGTCAACGGCCATCTGGCTTTGTACCGACATCGCATCGAAATTGAGCGCAAGCATACCGCCCCGCCGGGTCACATAAGGCTTACCCGCGCCCCGGAGGCGATCGATCTGTTCAGTCAGCGACCGGCTGATATTTTTCCAGTTTTTAAGACGCATTAAAACCGGCGGCGCAAGGGACGCCGCCTCGGGTCTATCACGGGTTTAGGTTTGGGCACCAATAAATTCCTGCCTGCATGAGCCTTATCGGCCAGATGCAGCTGGACGGCAGCGCTGATCTGTTCGGGCGCAATCTGTATGACGGGGTGTTCACCCTTCAACGCAAAGGCCGCCAGCTGGGCTTTGATGCGCAGCAGGCGTTCCTCGTTGTCGGCCTTTTTGCGCCCGTCTGCGACAAGCACCAGCGCATCCGCCGTGAGCGCATAGCCTGCTGCCTGCTGCTCAATCAGACCGCCGATCGACAATCTTGCGAAAGCGTCGATCAGCTCGGATTTGACGGGGACCGATCCGTGGATAAGATCGCACGCTGCGATGATTTCGTACAGTTCAGCCGGACGCCGCTTGGAAGAGAGCCCTATGGAGAGTAAAAGCAGTGCGTCAACATCGTAAACCGGGTACATAGATCAACTTTCAGGTAAGAGGCAGAGACTGCCGGGATGAATCATTAATGCGCCAGGTGCAAGGTGGGACTGTCGGTCGTTCCTCCCGCCTGCAGCGCGGCAGTTCCACCGCGCATGGCAAGATCTGCAGTCACATTGCCAGACAGCACCTGCTGATCGACCGCGATGTTAGCGTACACTTTAACGACCTTGTCGGTTATGCGGAGGGGATGGAAATGATAATGGCCCCCCTGATAGGCCAATTCTCCGCTCATCTCCTCAAAATGCGTTCTGCCGCCCGGCAGATTTTCCCGGCTGCGCAACCTCGCGGTCTCGACCACATCCACGCCGTTGAGGGTGCCCTTTTTGACGCTGAAGGAGCCATTGAGAACAGCGGAGTCGGCAAGTCCGGCCACACCGCCCGCCTTCATCTGAAAGCGCGCATTGCCATCCAGATCACCGACCAGCAGTTTGTTGATGTTCTGCAAGGGGATCACCTTGGCGTTCAGCACTCCTTGCACCTGCCAGCCGCTACGCCAGCCGATGCGCGCATCGCCGGTCAGCACTCCGCCCCTTATTCTGCCGTCCAGTTCCGACAGGATCAGCTCATCGCCCCCCAGCTCGCCCTTGGCCTTGAGTTCATCGAACACCCAATTCGGAAACAAGGGCGGTGCGCTGTCGCGCAAGGTCAGATTGAGCTGAAGCCCGGACTGCAGCGCACGGATTTCGAGTGCCATCTTCTTGCCGTTTGCACCCAGATCCGCTTGTGAAAACTTCCCGGACGTATCGAATAAGATCGCGCCTTCCACCTCGTTAAACTGCATTCCTTCCTGTTCGAGCACCCCCTGTGTCAGGGTAAGCCGCGCGACAGGATAAAGCGGATCGGCCGCTGTTTTTTGCAACCAGGCTGAGGCAGCCGACAACGCGGCCCCCTGAACCTTAACGCCATCCAGATTCATATTTTCGATGGCCTTTAGCTGCCCGAACAGCGCAGCAAAACCGAAATCGGCTTGCGCCTGGCGCACCTGTATTTGTTTCGTCTCACCGACTGACACTTCGCTCAGAACGATGCGCGGAGTGGGCAATATCCGCCCCGTCATCTGCCCGATGTGTACCGGCTGCTGCAAGGCGGCTCCCAGCCTTTGCTCGATGGCACTGACATAACCCTGAGTCGGCAACAGCGCGGGCACGGCAAACAACAGCAAAACCAGCAGCAAGGCACATCCTGCCGCCAGTTTTCCCCAGGGCACGCGACGCTTGACGGCTCTAGGTTGAGGCGGCGCTTCAACTCGCGGCACCTCGGCACGCGGCGCGGCAATCAGACGCGGCTCGATGGCGGCTCGCTGCTCCGCTTCCGCCCATTTTTTCTCCTGAATCGCCGCTAGATGCCTGGACTCATCCTCCGAATAAAGCGGTTCACTCACCTCAGGCTGCTCCAAAACCGGCTGAACGGAGGGCTGTAGCGTAAGCGGCTGCGCGATGGGCAGATCGAGTTTGATATCCTCCATCAGCCTCAGGGCAACGGCATCGTTTAGCAACTGACTGGCCGCACTGGAACGAGTCTCAGGACGCGGTTCCGGAGCAGAAGGCAGGACAGAGCCGGTCAGAGCGGCAAAGGCCATAGAAGAAGCGGCATGTGCTGGCGCGGAAACAGACAACGCCAGATCGAACGCATCGAAATTAAACGCATCGCCGTTGGACTTTTCTGCCGGTTTTACCGCGGTCTCGATTTCCGGCTGTTCGGCATGTTGTTTAACCGCTTCTTCTGCTGCCCCGTCGAGCAGCAGTTCGTAAACGTGCAGCTCGCGCCCCAGCTTATCTTGCTGGGCACAACGATAGCGGAACAGGTCGTCGTATTCCCCGCTCAGGCTGGAAACAAAGTCGAAATAGGCGCGTGAGACGCAAAGCTCTCCGCTGGCAGCCACACCGACCACCCGCTGAGCGCTGGCCACGCCCTCACCGCTCATACGTATCGTCCCGCCTGCATCCTGAGCCAGGCTGACCGGCCCCAGATGTATGCCGATACGCAAACGCAAATCAGGATAATCGTTATATTTGTCGGTCATCAGCTGATTGTGGCAGTGCATCGCAGCCTCGAGCGCATCGGTGGGTTGCTGCAAGAATCCGATTGCAACCCCCTCGTCCACCGTCTCCTGCACCCGCTCACCCGCCGAGCTGGCTTTAAGGTTGCGTGCCAGCAAGCGATCCAGCTGCTGCCTGAGCGCAATTTGCATCTTGCCCGAATGCGTTGAATAATCGACGATATCGAAAATAACCACCGCCGCAATGGTGGTTTTTCTGGCGGCCAACAGCTGACCGGCCAGATCCTCGGCGCCCTGCTCTTCCTGGGCTTCCTGTTGCGCCAGATTTTCCAGCGCCGCAAAAACGCTCTGCTCCATCGCCGAGTGCTTGTCGTTGAGTTTGACCACCGAGGCTAGCACCTCGGACTGACCGTTTTTGCTTTGCGCCGCACGCAACTCCTCTGCGGCTCTAGCCTCCTGCTCGGCCTTGATGGCTTTTTCACGTTCCTCGGCCTCGATGTGGGCGCGCGACTCGGCGTCGATCTGCGCCTGCAGTCTGGCAAGCTCAATCTGCATCTGCGTCTTTTCTTCGGCGGCCGCGCGCGCACGGGCTTGCGCCGCAGCCTCGGCGCGCGCTTCGGCCGCCTGCTGTCTGGCCCTGCGCGTTGCCTCCAGCGCTTCTTTCGCCTGACGCGCCTCCTCGGCAACCGCCGCCTCCAGTGCCTGCGCCGCTTCCTGCTCGGCCCGGACACGCTCCGCATCCAGCCTTGCCTGTTCTTCAGCCTGCGCCTTCGCCTGGGCCTCGGCCCTGGCCTGTTCAATCCTGGCCTTTTCCTGCTCCGCTGCGCGAGACTTTTCTTCTTCCTCGCGCAGCTTTTGTTCGGCAAGCTCCCTGGCATGACGCTCAGCCAGTTCGCGTGCGGCAGTCTGCTCCGCCAAAAGACGCGCTTCGAGCTCTCTGGCCTGCTGCTCGGCCAGCTCTCTGGCCGCTTTTTCGGCCAGACGCGCCTCTTCTTCGGCCTGGGCACGCGCCTCCAGCTTCGCCTTCAGCTGCGCGACTTCCGCCTCCATGCGCGCATTTTCGTCCGCGATGGCGCGCGCACGCGCCTCTTCTTCGGCCTTGAGGCGAAGAGCCTGCTGTGCCGCCTCCGCCAGACGCGCGGCCTCGGCCGCCTCTTTGGCGTGCTGATTGGCCAGTTCGCGGGCGATCTGCTCTGCCTGCAAGCGTGCGGCCTCAAACTCCCTGCGGGAATTTTCTTCTGCGGCACGCAGTTTTTCTTCCGCTTCGCGCTGCTTTTGTTCGGCAAGCTCTCTGGCATGGCGTTCAGCCAGCTCGCGTTCATGCGCTTTGGCCGCTTCCTCGAGTGCCAGAGCAGCTTCCCTGCGCGCTTTTTCTTCAGCCTCCGCGTGCAGTGCATCTTCAGCCGCACGCTGTTTGGCCTGTTCGGCCTCGCGAGCTTCACGCTCAGCCTGAGCCTTGGCCGTATCGGCCAGAAGTCTGGCCTGCAATTCGGCCCGCGCCTCTGCCTTGGCTTCCTCCAGGCGCACCCGTTCCTCTTCCTCGGCACGCGCCTTCTCTTCTGCGGCCTTTTGTCTTGCCGCCTCAACCTCACGCTTGGCGTGACGCTCGGCCAGTTCCCGCGCCTGACGCATGGCCTGAGCCTTGACAGACTCCGCTTCGCGCCTGGCAAGCTCTGCGGCTTCCTGTGCCTCTTTAGCGCTTAGCGCCTCAGCCTTGAGTCTTGCCTCGGCCGCTGCCAGTGCAGCCTTGACCCGCTCAGTCTCCTCGCTGGCCTGACGCGCTTTCAGTTCCTGCTTAGCGGCTTCTTCAGCCAGCATCGCCGGAGTCGGTGCGCGATAAGCGGCGGTAAAATCCAGCTCATCGACTTCGTCAGCGGATTTCTTTGCTGCGGCAGGCGTCACAAGCTTAGCAGGGCGCCCGATGCGCGCCTTGTCCTGAATGAAGCCGCCCCGCTCCAGTTCGAGGAACATGTCTTCGAGCATGCCGCGCAAGCTGGGGGAAGAGCGCTTCAGGATCTCAGCCACAGAAGCTGTTCCGTCCACCATCAGCAGTGCGCGTTTGATGTCCTTGGACAAGTGCGCAGTGCGGCTGCGCGCCTCGTCCTCGCCGCTGTCCGTCCTGACAAAAACAATTTTTTCGTTCATGGTTCATTCTAACTGATAGTAGGGGAATTATTGAACCCCAAAATTCAAATGTATCAAATTCAGACGGTTGACATAAGAACGAACGTTCTTTATATTGCACAGCACGTTCGTTCTCAAAGGAAATATCATGACCGACCACAAAGATACCGAGTATTTAAACCGCCTTCAGGATTACTACGCCGACTGGAAAAGCATCCCCTCCTATGCACGCCTGTGCGAGGTATTCGGCATCGCATCGAAATCCTGGGTCAAAGCCATTCTGACCCGACTCGAAGAGGCAAATTTTATCGAGCGCACACCGGATGGCGCCTGGATACCGACCCGACAGTTTTTCGCACGCCCGCTGGCTGAATCAACGGTACAGGCCGGCATGCCGGTAGAGGTGACTGCCACTCAGGGTGACTTTTACGTGATCGACGAGATGCTGATAGACACGCCCTCGAAAACCACGCTGATCACGGTCAAGGGCGAATCGATGATAGATGCGGGCATACACGACGGCGATATCGCGGTGGTGGAAAAACGCATGACCGCCAACATCGGCGACATCGTGGTTGCGATCGTGGACGATGAATTCACACTCAAGACGCTGGACCGCGAAAACGGCCAGTTTATCCTAAGACCCGCCAATCCCGCCTTCCCCGTGATCCGCCCGCAGGGCAAACTCGAGATCTTCGGCGTGCTGACCGGACTGGTACGCAAATACAGGAGATGAATACCATGCATGCATCCCGCCGCACCATTTTATCCATGACCCATCCGAACCGCGACCTTTTTTACCGTCAGCGCGCGCTGCTGCGCCGCCCCGTCCCGGCAGGGTTCCCCTCGCCTGCCGACGATTACGTGGAACAGCGCATCAGCCTGGACGAACACCTGATCGGCCGTCGCGACTCGACTTTCTTCATGCGGGTCGCCGGCGTATCGATGCGCGATCTGGGCATCTACGACGGCGATCTGCTGGTGGTGGACCGCGCACTGCCGGTCAAATCCGGTTGCGTGGTGATTGCCGTGCTCGACGGCGAATTCACCGTCAAGCAGTTGATCGATACGCCAAACGGCCCGCTGCTGCGCTCGGCACATCCGGACTATCCCGACATCCGCATCAGCCCGGAACAGGACTTCTCCGTCTGGGGGGTGGTCAGCTGGAATGTGCACAAACACTAGTGCTACCCGCTACCAGCTACAAGCTACAAGCTACGAGCTATTTTCCCACATGCAACGCGCAATCGCCCTGATAGACTGCAACAACTTCTATGTCTCCTGCGAACGGCTGTTCCAGCCCGAACTGGAAGGAAAACCCGTGGTCATCCTCTCCAACAACGACGGCTGCGTGGTATCCCGTTCGCAGGAGGTCAAGGAGCTGGGCGTATCGATGGCCGCGCCGTGGTTCAAACTGAAAGACATCGCCAGAAAACACGGCATCATTGCCCGCTCTTCCAATTACACGCTTTATGCGGACATCTCAAACCGGGTGATGCGGCTGCTGTCCGAGTTTTCCCCCGCTCAGGAAATCTATTCGATAGACGAATGCTTTCTGGATATGACCGGCATGCCCGATCTTGCACAGACAGGGCAACAGATGCGGCAGTCGGTCAGGCAGTGCGTCGGCATTCCGGTGTGCGTCGGGATTGCACCCACCAAGACGCTGGCCAAGCTTGCCAACCATATCGCAAAAAAACAGCCTCGATTTAACAGCGTGTGCAACTTCAACGACCTGACTGAGGGCGAGTTGAACGATCTGCTGGATAAAATCGAAGTCGGTGTAGTCTGGGGCGTGGGCAGGCAAACTGCCGCCCGCTTGCAAAAAATGAATATCCTGTCCGTCCTGCAGCTGAAAAACGCGCCAGCATCACAGATTGGCGCGCAGTTCGGCGTGGTTATGGCGCGCACCGTGGCGGAGCTTAACGGCAGCGCCTGCCTGGAGCTGGACGATTTTACCTCGCCCCGCCAGCAGATCATCTGCTCGCGCTCGTTCGGCCAGCCGGTCACGCAACTGGCCGATCTTGAACAGGCGGTGATCAGCTATACCAGCCGCGCCGCCGAGAAGCTGCGTCGGCAGCACTCGCTGGCCAGCTGCATACAGATATATATCCGCACCAATCCGCATCGGGAAAAAGATCCGCAATATCAGCCCAGCCTCACGGTTCCGCTATCAGAACCCACCGATGATACAAGAGCGCTGTGCCGCGCGGCGCTCGCAGGCCTGCGCCAGATCTACCGTACGGGTTACGCTTATCAGAAAGCGGGCATCACGCTGTCCGGCATCTTAAAACAGCGGCCTCGCACGTTGTTTGAGGATGTTGCGGCGACGCAGAAATCCGCCGCGCTGATGACGGCGATGGATGCGATCAACCGCCGCATGGGCAGCGGCACGATGCGTTTTTCAGGCGAGGGCATCAAAAAAAACTGGGCGATGAAACGCGAAAACATCTCAAAGCGCTATACGACCGAATTAAATGAAATCGCCATCGCAAAGACGTGAATCCCCAATCCTGACCTAACAACCTTCTCCATCGCGCACCGCAAAACAATAGGTATTCTTGCCCGCCGATTTGGCCCGATACATGGACTGGTCGGCACGCCGTATCAGCTCATCTTCGCTGTCAGCGTTTTCTGTGTAGCGCGCAATGCCGATACTGATGCCGATGCGCGCCTCTTTCCCTTCCAGATCGAAGGGCCGGGAGATGGCATCCACTATTTTTTGCGCCACCTCAGCCACCGCTTCCTCCCGGTGCGTATCGCTCAAGATCACGGTGAACTCGTCTCCCCCGAGACGCGCTACCGTATCGCTGGCGCGCGTGCATTTCATCAGGCGCTCGGCCACCCCGGCCAGCAGCAAATCCCCGGCATGGTGCCCCATGCTGTCGTTGACCAGCTTAAAGCCGTCCAGATCCATGTACATCAAGGCCAGCCCGGAATTTTGACGTCGTGCCACCGACAGCGCCTGCCGCAACCGGTCAAAAAACAGGGTGCGATTGGGCAGTCCGGTCAGCGCATCGTAGTGAGCCAGATGTTCGATGCGCTCGCGCGACAATTTCTGTGCGGAAATATCCTCGTGAATGGCGATAAAATGACTGATGGCACCTTCGGTGAAGAGGGGCGTAATCGTCTGCGAAACGGTGTACAGGGAACCGTCTTTTGCGCGCTCCACCGTTTCGCTGCTCCAGAGTTCGCCCCTCATGATCGTTGCCCACAGCGCCTGATAATACTCGCCGGATTGCTGGCCTGATTTGAGTATGCGCGGCGTCTGCCCCAGCAATTCCTGCTCGCTGTAACCGCACAGCCCGGAAAACGCCGGATTAACCCACTGTATCGTTCCTTGATGGTCGGTGATCATCACCCCGTTGCCCGCCACCTCGAGTGCGGAACTCAGCAGACGCACCCTTTGCTGATCTATGGCCGCTTCGATCAGCACGCAGATGCTCTTGCTGATGCCGGACAGCGTATCCGTCAAGGCAGAAGAATCAAAAAACTGCGCATCGGTCGAATACAGCGTGAAGGCGCCATAGACCTCGCCCCTGATCTCCAGCGGAATCGCCATGATGGCAGACAGATGATGTTCCATTGCGATCTTTGCCCATATCTCAAAACGCGGATCATCCACCCTGAAGACTTCTGTTTTGCCAAGACGGATGGCGCGCCCGGTCGGCCCCTGTCCCTGCGGGCTATCGTCCCATCTCACCCCTTTATCTTTCATCTGAACGACATAATGCTCGGCAGCTCCCGCTGCGGCGACGATTCCGACACGCCCTCCCGCCTCCTTGCGACCCAGCCAGACCACGTCCAGTCTGAACAACTTGGCCACGCGCGAGCAGATAAAACTCAGAATTTCTGACAGGACTACCCCTTGCAGCACCTGCTGATTGATCGCAGAGAGAATTTCGTCTATGCCCTGTTGCCTGCGTTGCCGCGTGACATCGGCAGAATAAACGGCAAAACGGCTGACCTGCCCGCCCGCATCGATCACGGGGTAGATCGAACTTTGCAGGCATCTCCCCGCACGCTCATCTTCGACCATGGCGGGCGATTTGCTCTGCACCACCTGTTCAAATATCGCCTTGCGTGACCTGGCAAGTTCGGCAGGCAATAAATCGAATATATTCTTCCCGGCCAGTTCCTGAGGTTCTACATTGAGGCGGCGCGCGCCGATCTCGTTGATGATCCGTATCGTGCCATCGAGTTCCATCAAAAACGCCGTTTCGCGGATAGAATTGATCAGGGCATGTAAATTGGAGAGTTGCCCTTCCCTTTCGGACTCGACCAGTTTTTGCAGCGTGACATCCTGAATCAGGGCGATTCTCGCCGACTGAGAGGCATACGGCATCGTGCTGACCAGCACATCGATCATCGCACCGTCTTTTCTTCTGTGATGCGTATAAATGCTCCCCTCAAGCGAAGTATCGTCATCCATAACCGCTTCCCGGACGCAGATATCGGGCAAGCTCATCGTGCAGAACTCTTCCCGCGTATAACCGTACTGCTCTATGGCACGGGCATTGACCTCCCGTATCTTCAGGCTGTCCTTTTCGTAGATCCACATCGCGATGGGATTGTTGTCGAACATGAAGTGATAACGCTGCTCGCTCTCCTGCAACGCGGCCTCGGCAAGTTTTCGGGCAGTGATGTCGCGGTTGGAGGCGCGCCGACCCAGATATTTTCCGTCGTCATCGAACACCGGATGGCAGGCGTGCTCAAGCCAGCGCAGCTCGCCGTCCGGCATCAGGATGCGGATGGCGAACACACTGGCTTCGTCCGAAGTGGCATGAAGCTGCATGTGCCTCTCCAGCCTGTCCCTGTCATCCGGATGCGTGATGCTGAGCAAAAAGGCGGGATCTTGCATGAACTCATCGACAGCACGGCCGGTGATCCGCGTAAACGACGGCGAGCAGTAAATGCAGCGCCCCGCAGAATCTATCCAGGTCTCCCAGTCGTAGGCGAAGTCGGCGACGGCTCTGTATTTGGTTTTTTCTATGTTCAGCAATCCCCACAGGTGCGCCAGCATCCCGCAGCCTGCGCCGAGCAAAGCCGCAAGCAACAGGGCTATGCCGCCCACTTTCAGCCAGATTTTTTCCCTGACTTCGCTGAGTCTCGCCTCAGAAAGATGTGAAACGGCTTTCCAGAAATACCGGCGCGATTCCATCTGAATTGCATCGTTTACCTGATCGTCCAACAGCGGGTATATCGTTCTCCAGGTCCACAACCCATCGTCCAGCTCTGCCTGCCCCAGATCCGCACCGCCTATCTTCGCCCAGACAACCGGATGGCGCTGAGCCATGCTGTGTTCGGGGCGTTTAAACATGAAGCCCCATTCATCCGCGGGATTCTGCCCCTTTAGCCAGTACCCTTCGCTGTTGAGCAACATGGCAACATGTCCGGATGTCGAATTCGCATAAGCTTGCAACAGTTCGGCGGCTGAATAATTCAGTATCACGATCCCGCGCTTATTGCCGTTACGGTCGGCAACCGGCGTAGCGATGCGCAGCATCGGCTTATAGGGAATTTCTACCCTGTTTTGTTCGACATTCAGATCGAGCGGGGAGACGAAAATTTCGCCGGGCGCAAGCTTCATCGTATCGCTGAAAAAATACCGGCTAGCCTTGTTTTGCAGCTTTTCAGCCGGGATGATTACCGGCTTGCCGCCCGAATAATCCACCCTGACCTTCTCCATCCCGTTTTCGTCGATCCAGCGCAGCTGGTCATAATGAGTACGGCTGAATGAAAACGTGCTGAAGTCCTCAGCAAGATGGCCTAGCGTGACCGCTGAAGGTGAATTTACGGCTGCACGCAAGGCGCTGTGTTCAGACAAGAAGACAAGGTCGCTGCGTAGCGTGTCTAGCCTGGCGGAGACAACGCCTGCGCCCAGACTGACGCCAACCTGTTCCTGATCGCGCAGCTTATTGATCTCAAGGGAGATTTCCTGATTCCCCATGAAATAAGCGCCCGCCGCCAATATGAATAAGAGAGGCAAAAACAGACGCAAAAAAAATGCTGTGAACATACTCCCCCCGTGCAGTACCGCCACGATACACCCGCATATTAAAGATGTCATCAATTTGCCGACACAACGTCAGGTCAGTTGAAACATAAAAAAACCCTGCCGAGCAATCGGCAGGGTTTTTTTTAATTAAGCGGACTTTAGGCGCGCTTCTTGAATTCGTTGGTGCGGGTGTCGATTTCGATCTTATCGCCGATCTCAACAAAGGCCGCAACCGGCAACTCGAATCCGCCGTTAATCTTGGCAGGCTTCATCACCTTGCCGGAAGTGTCGCCGCGAACCGCAGGTTCCGTATAGATCACTTCGCGCACGATGGTGTTCGGCAGCTCGACAGAGATCGCCTTGTCGTTGTAGAACACCACTTCGCATGGCATGCCGTCTTCGACGTAGTTGATCGCATCGCCCATAGACTCGGCTTCGATTTCGTACTGGTTGTACTCTTCGTCCATGAACACGTACATCGGTTCTGCGAAGTAGGAGTAAGGGCATTCCTTACGATCCAGGATGATCTGGTCGAACTTGTCGTCCGCGGCGAAGACGGTTTCCTTGGCTGATTCGGTCAGCAGGTTCTTCATCTTCATCTTGACCACGGAGCCGTTACGACCGGCACGGCTGTAGTCCGCCTTCAGGATCACCATAGGCTCGCCACCCACCATGATGACGTTGGTGTGGTCGGAGATAAAGCGCCCTTCGTTGAGGTTTCTGACCTGCATTTCGTTGACCGGAGAAACGCTGAAGTCGAACCGGTCGAGGTCCTTGTCAACCGGGAACCTGGCCAGACTCATGCGGTAACGGATGCTTCTGACCTTGCGCTCCGCCATCTCCGCTTCAAGAAGGTCGCAGAGGATCTTCTCCGGGGTGGCTCTGCTCTTGATTCCTGCCGCCAGTATCTCATCAAGGGTGACCTTCATACCATAGAGGCCAAGGGTGCCAATCGCTGCCATCAGGCGATCACGCAGTACCATAGGCACCTCCCGACAGCAGACGGTCATAGCGGTAGCAGTCCACCAC
>CAYPIG010000023.1:0-34796 GCA_964410705.1 uncultured Gallionella sp. | reverse complement strand
CCGCCGGAATCGCCGCGAACAGACCCATCGCGGTCGCCACCAGCGCCTCGGCGATCCCGGGAGCGACGTGAGCCAGCGTTGCCTGTCCCACATTGGCCAGCCCCCGGAACGCATTCATGATCCCCCAGACCGTGCCGAACAGACCGACATAGGGACTCACCGAACCGACCGAAGCCAGAAAGGCCAGATGCGCCTCCAGCCTGTCCATCTCGCGCTGGTAGGTTGCGCGCATCGCGCGGCGGGTACCCTCCATCACCGCGGCGGCATCCACCCCGTGCTGTTTTTTCAGCTTGACGAACTCGACAAATCCGGCGGCAAAGATGCGTTCCAGCGCCCCCTGATCGGAACGGGAGACATTGCTGGCGCTTTTGTAGACCTCGTTGAGATTGGAATTGCGCCAAAAGCTCTCTTCGAATTCAGCCGTCAGACGCTTTTCACGGCGAATCGCAAACATCTTGAGAAAAATATACCACCACGACATCATAGACACGAACAGCAGCAACCCCATCACCAGCTGCACCAGCACGCTGGCGTTGCTGATCAGGTGCACAAACGATAAATCCTGCACAACTTCCATGGTCAACCTTTCTCATTCCATTTTGAACTCAGCGCCTCAGGCACCCGGACCGGCTTGAAAGTTTCTCTGGACACACACACCAGATGCACTTCGCCTTCCGTCAGTATCTCATCGCCCCGACGCACGCTTTGCTTCAAGGTCAGGCGCGAACGCCCGATTTCCATCACCTGAGCCGTGACCTGCAGCATGTCATCGAGTTCTGCCGGCCTTAAATAATCCAGTTTCATGGTGCGCACCACGAACATGACGCCGAACGCTTTCATCAGCCCTGCATTGCTGTAGCCGTGAGTGCGCAGCCATTCAGTCCGCGCACGCTCCATAAAGTTCACATAACTTGCATGATAAACAACGCCGCCTGCATCCGTGTCCTGATAATAGACCCGTACCGGCCAGACAAATAGCTCAGCCATCTTTCATCCACCTAAATTTTCTGCTGCCTGACACGGCAAGTCGGCTATTGTAATGATTTGTCGTGCCTGCGACCACAGACGATTCAGATCAGCTCATCGAGCAAATCGCCGTTGCCAAGATGGCTTGCGACTTTCAAACCGAAATGGCGATAGGCAATCGCGGTGGCCATGCGCCCCCGCGGAGTGCGCTGCAGATAACCCTGCTGGATCAGATAAGGCTCCAGCACATCCTCTATGGTGTCGCGCTCTTCGCCGATTGCAGCGGCCAGATTGTCCACGCCGACCGGCCCGCCCATGAATTTTTCGATGATGGTCAAAAGCAGCTTCCTGTCCATCAGATCCAGCCCCCGCACATCCACATCCAGCATGGTCAAAGCCGCATCCGCCACCATGCGGGTCGCATCGCCTCTTGCCTTCACATCGGCATAGTCGCGCACCCGGCGCAGCAAACGGTTGGCAATGCGCGGCGTACCGCGGGATCTTTTTGCGATTTCCATCGCCCCATCGTTCGACAGGTTCATCTCCAAAAGACCTGACGAGCGCATCACGATGCGCTGCAGCTCTTCGGGGGTGTAAAACTCAAGGCGCGAGACGATGCCGAAACGGTCGCGCAGCGGATTGGTCAGCATGCCGGCCCGCGTCGTCGCCCCGACTAGCGTGAAGGGCGGCAGATCGAGCTTTACCGAACGCGCAGCAGGACCTTCGCCTATCATGATGTCGATCTGATAGTCCTCCAGCGCGGGGTAGAGGATTTCCTCCACCACTGGCGAGAGGCGGTGTATTTCGTCTATGAACAAAACGTCGTTGGGTTCCAGATTGGTCAGCAGCGCCGCAAGATCCCCCGCCCGCTCCAGCACCGGCCCCGAAGTATGGCGAATGTTAACCCCCATCTCGCGCGCGATGATCTGCGCAAGCGTAGTCTTGCCAAGTCCGGGCGGACCGAACAGCAGCACATGATCGAGCGGCTCTTTGCGCGCCTTGGCAGCCTCGATGAAAATTTCCAGCTGTTCGCGTATCTTTTCCTGCCCCACATATTCGTCCAGCTGTTTCGGACGCAGCGCACGCTCCAGCGCCTCTTCCTGACGGGATACGATTGCGGGCGTGGCAAGACGCGGTTCGGCAGTGAGATTGTCGCTATGGATCATGTTTGCTTTTCTAACGGGCATGGCAAAAAAGCCACACCCTAAATAATGAAACGGTTCTCGCAGGGATATTGCCCTTGGGCAATAACTCGCAAACTCGTCATGCCCCCTTTTTCAACTTTGATGCAACAACCAGCCATTCGACCAAGGCATCAGAAAACGATGCCAAAGTCGCTGGTTCCCCCCGCAGGGGAAAGGGCAAACGAAACGCTACGCGTGTTTTACGTTCAGACTGGCCGCATTTTAACTCAATGCACCGTCGGCGGAGCGCCGCAACACTTCTTGAACTTCAGCCCCGAACCGCACGGACATGCCTCATTGCGCCCCACCTTGAAAGACGTAATGGGCATTCGGACCGCCTCGACCCGCACCGGAGGCCTTCCCGGTTGCACCAGGCGCTGCTGCATTTCGGCTGCGCGCTGGAGAGCAAAATGATCGAACAGCAACATCACTGAGTCCGCAATACTGTCGTAAGCTTCTTTCGTTGCCTGCTTGACATCAGCGCTGCCATCTAACAATTCCCAGCCCGGCTCTGTGCCCAGTAAAATCATAGGCGCAAGCAAAGCATGGTGATTTTCAAATATATCCATCCATGGCTCACTAAACAGGTGCACACCGCGCATGAAACCCTCAGACCAGACTTCCGCATCGTAAAACTCGCTGCCATCCTCCTGCTGCAGGATGTAAAACAACGGCGCAAAATCATCGCGGCCGATCGCATCCAGCACGCCGTTGTAATAGCGCATCACCAAACCCATGATGTGATTGGCCTGTTCCACCGATGCAAACGAAGGCCCATCCTCGCCTTCTTCCATATCCCATATCCAGGGCAAATATTCGCTCGGCATGATAAGTCTGGGATTGAGCACCAGTGCGGCAAAAAAACCATCCAGCGCCGATAGGTCCATGCAACTATCCGGCGTATCGTCGGACAGCAAAAATTCGTCCAGCTCATCGATTTCGGTCGCACTCAATACTTGCATCGGTTTCATCGCGTTTCCCCTGGATAGTTATTTGATATGCCGAAATCCTAAAAGGGGCGAAGGTGGGGGCGGGTTGCCCCCCTGTTCACCAAACCTTCGGCAGTTTGCGGCGAGTATGAAAAACACGGAGAACGTGGAGTTCATCGCCTACCACGCGATAGGGAACCAGGAACGGATAGCGTTCGACCACCAACTCTCGCGTGCCAGGTACTCTGCCAGGTCGTCCAGCGGAAGGAAAATCGCTCAACGCTTCGACTTTGGTTTTTACATGCTCGAACATTTCGGCTGCTGCTGTCGGGTTTTCCTGTGCAAGGTAAGCCGCCTCAGCGTCCAGGTTCCCGATTGCTTTTCGCAGCCACCTAACCCGCATTGCGTCTCCACTTTGCATTGATAGCGTTTACTTCATCGTCGCTGGCAAAGTCACCCTTATCAGCCTCACCGATGGCTTGCGTGATTTCGGCGATCTGCCAGGACTCACGTTCGATGAAGTCGCGGATAGCCTGCCCGGCCAAGAACGATTTGCTGCGGCCTGTAGCCGTTGCCAAGACATCGAGCTGATTGCTCAACTCGTCCGGCAAACGCATCGACATCATGCCCATAATTTACCCTCCATGGCTTGTATTACAATGTTTTCATTGTAAATCAAAACAAGAAAGATTAGTGGATACCTCCCGACTATCATGTCCTACCCACGCGCCTCCAATATTCAAGATGTCGGCCAACCGAACAAACTCTGGAAAATCCAAACGCCGTTCTTCGCGCTCATATTTCGAAGCTTTGCGGCTTCTTTAATCTTTCCGCTATTTGAACTTGTGTCAGGCCAGATTTACCCCTTGCCGAAAACTATCAAACGAACATTAAAAGGATTTATTTGTGTTTGTTCCCTGAGAAGTTATGGCAGGCTCATGACCTTGACAGCAACTTCAATGCCTGGCGTATGCCATCCGAGACGCCGACCTCTTTGGGCAGCTGTTTTGCCGCCCAGTCGGCTTCTTTCTCGTTATAGCCCAAAGCCTGCAGGGCGTTGACGATGTCGCCGCCGGCAGATGAAGCGCCGCCCCCTGGTACCGGAACACTCACCGCAAATTTTCCCTCCAATTCCAGCAGCAATCGCTCGGCGGTCTTTTTGCCCACGCCGGGAATTTTGGTAAGACGACCGGCTTCCTTGTTCGCCACCGCATCGGCCAGATCGACAAGGCTCAGCCCCGACAACACCGACAGCGCAAGTTTGGGGCCCACCCCGCTGATCTTGAGCAGCTGGCGAAAAGCGACGCGCTCGTCATTCGTACCAAAACCGTACAGCAGATGCGCATCCTCGCGCACGATCAGCTGCGTGTGCAGCACCACCTTTTCGCTGAGTGCAGGCAAATTGTAAAAAGTGCTCATCGGCACCTCCAGCTCATAGCCTACGCCCTGTACGTCCAGCAATATCTGCGGCGGATTCTTCTCAAGCAAAATCCCGGTGAGTCTACCTATCATGTTTATCCCAGCATCAAAATCGTTGACAGCAGCGCGCCATGCAGCAGCATCGCGCCTATGGTTAATTTAATCGCGCGGCCTAGCTGTCCGGGTTCCGCCGCGTGGCGCAACAGCTGTCCTGCGGCCTGCACACTCAACGGCAGCGAAAGCAAAGCCAGCAGTGCAGGCGGCATCAACCAGCCCACCGCCACGCACAGCGCCAACCAGCCATAGGCCAGCATCGCGATCAGCGCATAACCCCAGCGCGCCTGATGCACCTCCAGCCGCGCGACCCAGTGCAGCTTGCCTGCAGAAATATCCGCCGCCCGGTCGGGGAACTGGTTGATATATAAAAGATTCGCCGCAAGCAGCGCATAGGAAAGACCCGCCATGAACGGAAAGGCGGAAAAAGCCTTGCGCTGCACGAAGTCCGCCCCGGCCACGATCAGCAAAAATCCCGCCGCAATGCATAGTTCGCCCATCCCGCGACTGTTCAGACGCAGCGGCGGCGCGGAATAAGCCCAGCCGATAAACAGCCCCGCCAGTCCGATATACAGCAACTTTGGACCAGAATGCGCCATCAGCCAGACCCCGGCCAGCGCCACGCAGGCCAGCAGGGCATAGCCGAAATTACGCGTCTGAGCTTCGGTCAATACGCCATTCTGAATGAAGCGGCTGCCGCCGGTAAAGGGAAAGACGCGTTCCGTGTTTCGCGCATCCGTGCCGTTGAGCGCATCGTAATAGTCGTTCAGCACATTGGCACCGGCATGCGCCACCAGAGAGAACACCAGCGTGACAACCGCGGTCGCAACATCGAAAGCCATGCCATTCCGCCCCGCGCTGGCAAGCCCGATCAGGCAGGCCATCAGGCTGGCGGTCAGAAATGCCGGGCGGGTTGCCGAAAAATAGCGTGCAACAGGGTTGGAAAAGGAGGCCCGCGTTGGCTCCATCGGCATCAGATCAACCTCCCGCCCTTGACCCGAAAACCTTTGGTCGCCAGTGCACCCAAGCCCAGCCCGCCGTGCGCATGACAGATCGCACAGGCCAGCGCATCGGCAGCATCGGGACTGGGCGTACCGGATAATTTCAAAAGTCGTTGCACCATCAGCTGCACCTGCTCCTTGTCGGCGTGTCCGTTACCGACCACGGCCTGTTTAACCTGCAAGGCGGTGTATTCGCCCACCGGCAGATTCGCCAGCACCGCCGCGCAGATCGCCGCCCCGCGCGCCTGCCCCAATAAAAGCGTGGATTGCGGGTTGACATTGACGAACACTTTTTCGACCGCGGCATGATGGGGCTGATGCTGTGCGATCACTTCACTCAGGGAATTGAGAATGACTTTAAGGCGCTCGGGCAAATCCCCAGCTGGCGTCTTGATGCAGCCGCTGGCAACGTAGTGCAGCTGCTGCCCTTCCTTGTCGATCACCCCAAACCCCGTAATACGCAAACCCGGATCTATGCCCAATATGCGCATAATTCAGGATTCTGGAGTCAGGATTCGGGAGTCAGCAAAAACTGCTGTTCCGCTCACGGCCTGCATCCTGCATCCCGCTTCCTCATTCTTCGATCACCGCCGTCGTGTAGACTTCCTGAACGTCGTCCAGATCCTCCAGCGCGTCGAGCAGTTTCTGCATCTTCACCGCATCCTCACCGGTGAAAATCACCTCATTGGCAGGCTTCATGATGACTTCGGCAAATTCAGGCTTGTAACCTGCCGCTTCCAGCGCCTGTTTGACGATGATGAAATCATTGGGGCCGGTGATGACTTCGATACTGCCGTCGTCGTTGGTCGAAATATCTTCAGCCCCCGCATCGAGCGCCACTTCCATCAGCCCGTTTTCATCCGTGCCCGGCGCGAATATCATCTGGCCACAATGGGTGAACATGAAGGCTACCGAACCGTCCGTACCCAGATTGCCGCCGTATTTGCTAAAGGCATGGCGCACATCGGCCACCGCGCGCATCTTGTTGTCGGTCATGCAGTCCACCATCACCGCCGCGCCGTTGATGCCGTAACCTTCATAACGAATCTCCATGTACTGCACGCCGTCAAGTTCGCCCGCCCCGCGCTTGATCGCGCGTTCGACGTTGTCCTTGGGCATGTTGTTGGCATACGCCTTGTCCATCGCCAGACGCAGACGCGGATTGCCCGAAGGGTCAGAGCCGCCCATGCGCGCCGCCACGGTGATTTCCTTGATCAGTCTTGTGAATATCTTGCCGCGCTTGGCATCCTGTTTGCCCTTGCGGTGCTGGATATTCGCCCACTTGCTGTGTCCGGCCATGCTGTTCTCCAAATAGTTATCGGCGGATGTTATCATTTCCGCCATCGCAACCCAATAACTGCGTGCGCGATATTTTCCAGAGGAAAAATGAAAACCATACTGATAGCGAACCCGAAGGGCGGCAGCGGAAAAACCACACTTTCCGTCAACATCGCCGGGTTTCTGGCCAATCAGGGGGAACGTGTCGCGATGCTCGACCTCGACCGGCAAAAATCGGCATCGCTCTGGGCGGCGATGCGTCCTGCGGAACTGCCCGAGGTGGTGATGCTGCAATCGGTCAAAGGCGAAGGCCTGCTCAACGACTATCTGGTCATCGACTCACCGGCCGGACTGCACGGGAAAAATCTGCTCCACGCACTCAAGCTGTCCCACAAAGTCATCGTACCTATATCCCCCTCGCTGTTCGATTTGCATGCCAGTCGCGACTTTTTGAACCTGCTCGGCAAGGAAGCCCGCAATAACCGGATAGGCGTGGTCGGCATGCGGATGAATGCGCGCACCCGGGCAGCAGCCTCGCTGGAAGACTTTCTGGCCGAATCGGGTTTGCCGGTGCTGGCCTATCTGCGCGACACCCAGATTTACGTAAACGCGGCCTTTGAAGGAAAATCGCTGTTCGATCTGCCGCCCTATCAGGCGTTGCGCGAACAGGAGCAATGGGAATATCTGCTCAACTGGCTGGAGACAGACTGAACTGCAAGAGCAAAACGTATAGCTGAAATAAAACCCGGATCTCGACACATCGAGACGGGGAAGACAAACGAATTGAGCGGTGAGTTATTCCCTGTCGCCGTGCACCGCATCCAGAGCGTCCTGCAAGGTGTCTTCGCGCAAAGCGTTGAGCGCTTCGGATAGCTGCTCGGCCGCCTCCACCACCTCAGGCGGCAAACTTTGCGCGTTGGCATGCGAAATCATCACCGCCGCAGCGCCTGCCACCTTAAGCAGCATCGAGCGCTCCTGCATCAGCATTTCCACTTCTTCGGCCAGCAAATCGACTTCCTGCTTGTTCATTTGGTTCTCCTTGTTTTAACGACCGCCAGCGCGCTCATATTGACGATGCGTCGTGCCGTCGCGGTCGAGGTCAAAATATGCGCGGACTTGTTTGCGCCCAGCAATATAGAGCCTATGGTAACACCATCGCTGCCGGTCATTTTGAGCAAATTGTAGGAAATATTCGCCGCATCCAGATTCGGCATGATCAGCAGGTTGGCACAGCCTTTCAGGCGTGAACCCGGGAAAATCTGCGTGCGCAATTCCTCGGACAGTGCCGCATCGCCATGCAACTCCCCCTCGACCTCGAGTTCAGGAGCCCTCTGCTCCAGCAATTCGCGCACGCGGCTCATCTTGCGTGCAGACGCATTATCGTGACTGCCAAAACTCGAATGCGACAGCAGGGCAATTTTGGGCACCAGACCGAACCTGCGCACCTCTTCGGCTGCCAGCAGCGTCATTTCAGCGATCTCTTCCGCCGTCGGTTCCAGATTGACATGGGTGTCGCAGATGAACAACGTGTGGTGGGGCAACATCAGGATGTTCATCGCCGCATATACGCTGCCGCCCGGACTGTGACCGATTACCTGATCTATATATTGCAGATGCATCATCGGCTGAAAGATCGTGCCGCACAGCATCGCATCCGCATAATTCATCCGCACCAGCATCGCCGCAATCAGCGTGGTGCGACGGCGCATCTCCCGCTTGGCTGATTCCAGCGTCACGCCGCGCCGCTGCATCAGGCGGTAGTACTCGGTGTAGAACTCCCGGAAGCGCGGGTCGTTCTCGGTGTTGACCAGTTCAAAATCCACGCCCGCCCGGATGCGCAATCCCAGCCTGGCGATGCGCTGCTCGATGACGGCGGGTCTCCCCACCAGGATAGGCCAGGCCAAGCCTTCGTCCACCACGGTCTGCACCGCATGCAGCACCCGCACATCCTCACCCTCGGCGTAAACAAGACGCTGCGGAGCACGGCGCGCCGCCTCGAAAACCGGCTTCATCAACATGCTGGAGTGGTATAAAAAGGCCTGGAGCTGCTCGCGGTAGGCCGCCATATCGGCGATCGGACGGCTCGCCACACCGGAATCCATCGCAGCCTGTGCCACGGCCGGTGCGATGCGCGTAATCAGACGAGGATCAAAGGGCTTGGGAATCAGATAGTCGACTCCAAAGGATAAATCTTCGTCATCGTAGGCGCTGGCCACTTCTTCGGATTGCTCCGCCTCGGCAAGTTCGGCAATCGCATAGACGGCCGCATGCTTCATCGCCTCGTTGATCGTTGATGCCCCCACATCCAGCGCGCCGCGGAAGATGTACGGAAAACAGAGTGCATTGTTCACCTGATTCGGGTAATCCGAGCGCCCGGTCGCCATGATCGCATCCGGACGAACCGTTTTTGCCTCAGCGGGCAATATTTCCGGCTCGGGATTGGCCAGAGCGAAAATCAACGGCTGCGCCGCCATTTTTACAACCATTTCAGGCTTTAACACGCCGCCAGCGGAGAGCCCTAAAAACACATCCGCACCCGCGATCACCTCACTCAGGGTGCGAGCCGCAGTATCAATGGCGTAACGTGCCTTGTTGTCATCCATTTCCTCGACTCGTCCGCGATAAACCACTCCCGCGATATCGGTGACGACGATGTTTTCCACGCGCACCCCCAGACTCACCAGCATATCCAGACAGGCGAGCGCGGCAGCCCCGGCACCGGACACCACCAGGCGGATGGCTGCAATGTCTTTTTTAACCACCTTCAGCCCGTTCAGCAAGGCGGCCCCGACGATGATGGCGGTGCCGTGCTGATCGTCGTGAAACACCGGGATTTTCATGCGTTCGCGCAACTTGCGCTCGATGTAAAAACACTCGGGGGCCTTGATGTCTTCGAGATTGATGCCGCCAAAGGTAGGTTCCAAAGAGGCGATGATATCCACCAGCTTGTCGGGATCGCGCTCGTCTATTTCCAGATCGAACACGTCGATGCCGGCAAATTTCTTGAACAATACCCCCTTGCCTTCCATCACAGGTTTTGCCGCCAGAGGGCCGATTGCACCCAGACCCAGCACCGCCGTGCCGTTGGTGATCACGGCGACCAGATTGCCGCGCGCCGTCATGTTGCGCACTTCCAGCGGGTTTTCAACGATCAGCTCGCAGGCGGCTGCCACGCCGGGCGAATACGCCAGCGCCAGATCGCGCTGAGTCATCATGGGTTTGGTGGCGCTTACGCAGATTTTCCCCGCCGGAGCGAGTCTGTGATACTGCAACGCCGCTTCACGCAATTGCTTGTCCATAATCGCCCCGTATAGTTGAACGCGATTATAGCGCCGAAGCTATCCTCGCAGCGCCGCGAGCATTTTCTCCAGCCTCTTCACCGACACAATCACCGGCGTCTTGAGCTCCTGCGCAAACAGCGATACGCGCAACTCCTGCAACAGCCAAGCGAATTCTTCCACACGGGCATCGGTTGCCTGACGAAGTTTCTGCCAGGCCTGCAACAGCGGCTGCAACTGCGACATGCACTGCGCATCGCGCGCCGGATTGCCGCGCAGTTTTTCGATGCGCAAGCCGATCGCTTTGAGATAACGCGGCACATGCTGCAGCCTGTCATAAGGAGTCTCGGCGATGAAGCGCCTGGACATCAGCCATTCCAGTTGCGACCTGATGTCCTGAGCCGCCTGAGCATGGTTTTTGATCTGCGGCAGCGCTTTTTGCAACAGCTGATTTTCATTGAGTATATTGAGCACCAGCTTCGCCAGCTCCTGCGCGATCAGCAGCAGACGGCTCTTGCCGGCCGCAGCCCGCGCCTTGAAGCTCGATTCATCGACTGGCAACGGATCATTCAGGCAGGCACGGTCAAAAGCCATCGCGATGATCTGCTGGTTCAATTCCTGCTGCGTGCCAAACGGCATGAACAACATGCCCAGCCGCTGCGCATCCGGCAGATTTTTTTCCAGATACTTCACCTGCTCCTTTAACGCCAGCATGAACAGACGGCGCAAGCCAGCCCGGTGCGCAGTCATGGCCGCATCCCGCGTGTCGAAAGCTCGCAGCACCACCGCCTCCCCATCGTCCACCAGCGCGTTGTACAGCGTGACCTTTTGTCCGGCGCGACTAACTTCCCGCGTGTCGGCAAAGTCGCCGAAATTCCAAGCGGTGTATCGCTGTTCTGCAACGGATTCCTGCTTATCCGGCGCAACGATGACAGCAGCGACATGAGGCGCCAGTTCACTGTGCAACTGCGCAAAGTTACGCGACAAGCCAAGCTGCCTGCCATGTTCATCGGTCACCCGATAATTCATCAGCAAATGCGCTGGCAACTGCTCAAGACGAAAGGCATCCAGCGGCACATCGAGCTGCTTTTTTTCGCGTATGTAGCGAGAAAGCGCCTGAATCAAAGAGACATTTTCAGGTTTAACATCACGGCAAAACTGAGCCGAAAAATCGGGAACCGGCACCAGGTTGCGACGGATTCTCTGCGGCAGAGTCTTGATCAGCTGCGCGACCTTTTCCGCAAGCAGGCCGGGAATCAGCCACTCGCAGCGCAGCGCTGCAACCTGATTGATCAGGGCCAGCGGTACACTGAGCGTGATGCCATCGTCGTTTTTCCCGGGCGAAAAATTATAACTGAGCGCAAAGCTGACATTGTCGATCCTGAGTTGCGGCGGAAACTGATCGGTGGTGATGCCCGCCGCCTCATGGCGCATCAGGTCGTCTTTCTTCAGATACAGCAGTTTCGCATCGGTGCGTTCGGCTTCCTTGCGCCACGCCTCGAAAGTCGCACCGTTGTGGATGTGAGCCGCGATGCGGCTGTCATAAAAGGCGAAGATCAGTTCATCGTCCACCAGCACATCGGGTCGGCGCGCCTTATGCTCCAGCGCCTCGATCTCGGCGATCAACCTCTGATTGCTGACAAAAAACGGCGCTCGCGTATCGAATTCGCAGCCGACCAGCGCCTGGCGTATGAACACCTCGCGCGACTCCGGCACATTCATAGGCCCGTAATGCACGCGCTTTTTGGCATTGAGCAGCAGGCCGTGCAGCGTGCTGCGCTCGAAGGCCACGACCTGAGCGGGCTTCTTTTCCCAGTGAGGATCGTAATAATGCCGCTTGATCAGATGCGCGCCGACTTCCTCCAGCCATTCGGGCTCTATTCTGGCCACCGTGCGGGCGTACAGCCTGTGCGTCTCGATCAGCTCACCGGCCATGACCCACTTGGTGCCTTTTTTCGCCAGCACCGAATTGGGCGCGATATAAAACTTAATGCCGCGCGCACCCATATATTCATTGCCTTCCACCCCCTTCATGCCGATGTTGCCCAGCAATCCGCACAGCAGCGCCTTGTGTATCTGCTCGTAACTGGCAGGCAACTCATTCTCGCGCATACCCATCTCGGCAACCTGCGTGTGCAACTGCTGATGCAGTTCACGCCATTCGCGCAGACGCAGCGGCGACAGAAAATTCTTGCGGCACTCTTCAGCCAACAGGCGGTTGGACTGTTTGTGCGCCAGCGCCTGCTCGAACCAGGCCCATATCTTGATATACGCCAGAAAATCAGAACGCTCATCGGCAAAGCGTTTATGCGCGACATCGGCCGCTTCCTGCCGATCCAGCGGACGTTCGCGCGGATCCTGCACAGACAGCGCACTTGCAATGATGAGGATTTCCGTCAGGCACTGATACTGGCGTCCTGCCAGCAAAAGCCGCGATATTTTCGGATCAAGCGGCAATTTAGCCAGTTCAACACCCAACTTCGTCAATTTGCGCGCATCGTCGATCGCATTGAGTTCAGCGAGGAGTTGATAACCGTCTGCGATCATGCGCGAAGTGGGCGGCTCGATAAACGGGAATTCACCCACCTCGCCCAGATCCAGCGCACTCATGCGCAAAATTACCGTGGCGAGCGAGACGCGGAATATTTCCGGATCCGTGTATTCATCACGCTGCAAAAAGTCAGCTTCATCGTACAATCTGATGCAAATACCGCTCATCACACGCCCGCAGCGCCCCGTCCTCTGGTTCGCGGCAGCACGGGATATTTTCTCGATATGCAGCTGCTCGACCTTCTGACGGATACTGTAGCGGTTCATCCGCGCCAGCCCGCAATCGATCACATAACCGATGTTGGGAACGGTCAGCGATGTTTCCGCCACATTGGTCGCAAGCACCACGCGGCGCGCCCCGCCCGTCTTAAACACCTTGTCCTGTTCGGCGGCCGACAAACGGGAGAACAGCGGCAGTATTTCAACGCCCTTAGGGTGATGACGGCGCAATGCCTCTGCCGTATCGCGGATCTCGCGCTCGCCCGGCAAAAAAACCAGCACGTCGCCGCGCAGTCCGCCTGCCGCCAGTTCGTCCAGTGCGCTGCTGACCGCCAGAGGCACGTCCTGCGCCTCGCCTTCGTCGCTGACCTGCAAAGGACGGTAACGCGTTTCGACCGGATAGCTGCGCCCTGAGACCTCGATCACCTTCGCGCCGAAATGCTTTGCAAACCGTTCCGCATCCAGTGTTGCGGAGGTGATGATCAGTTTAAGATCCGGCCGTCGCGGCAACAGCTGCTTCAAATAGCCCAGCAAGAAATCGATGTTCAGGCTGCGCTCATGCGCCTCGTCTATGATCAGGGTGTCATATTGTCTGAGCAGAGGATCGCTGTGTATTTCCGCGAGCAATATCCCGTCCGTCATCAGCTTGATCACCGTATCGCTTGAGACCTTGTCGTGAAAACGCACCTTGAAACCGACCAACCCGCCAAGTTCCGACTTGAGTTCAGTGGCAATGCGATTCGCCACGGTGCGCGCGGCCACCCGGCGCGGCTGTGTATGACCGATAGCGCCCAGCACCCCTCTTCCCAGCGAGAGGCAAATCTTGGGCAGCTGCGTCGTCTTGCCTGAGCCCGTCTCGCCGCATACGATGACGACCTGATTTTCAGCAATGGCGCAAGCCAAATCCTCGCGCCTTGCCACCACGGGCAAATCGGCAGGAAACTCTATTTCTGGCAGTGCATCTATGCGGGATTTTCGGCGCATTGCGCCAGAAGACAGGCTCATGGCCACCCCCTTGCTGCGAGGCGGCAAATCATATCGGAAGAGCAACTTTGTACAGAATACATGGGAGGGATAAGAGCTTATACGGAGGCGATTTTATCACATCAGCTAACCACCCCAGCGATGCAGGCTCAATCCGGACAGAATAAAGGCCGTACCAAACCACACCTGAGGCAGCACCTGCTCATTGTTCAGCATGTGCCCCAGCAGCAGGGCCAGCACCGGCGTGATCAGCGTGATGAGCGCAATATGCCCCGCCTCCATGTTTTTTATCAGGTAATAGTACAGAGCGAACCCCAGCACCGAGCCGAAAACGCCGAGATAGACCGTCGCCCCCACGGCGCGCTCCGTCATATCCTCAGGAATGCGGCCATCCAGCCCATACCATGTCGCAAAGAACATCGGCAATGCCACAGCCAGCGTCCCCAGTGTCATGGCAAGCGGCGGGCTATCGTCGCCGATGCGCTTTAACCAGACCAGGCCTAAAGACTGCGACACCACCGCCGCGAAAAGGACCGTCAAGCCCAAGCCCTCACCCGCCACCAGCCCGCCCCGAAAGACCAGCGACAAGCCCAGCAGACCCAACAGCATTCCGGCCAGCCGACTCCGGGTGAGCGACTCTTCCTTAAGCCAGAGCATGGCTCCTAAGCTGGTGATCAGCGGGGAGAGTCCGAACAAAACCGAGATCGTACCGGAACTGACGTATTGCGAGGACCAGTAGGAGAGCTCCATCGCGCAATACATGCTCAGGCCTCCTGCCAGATAGGCCAGACGCGCACGCCTGTGCAACGGAAAACGCACCCGGAACACCGCAAGCAGGACGGCGCAAAGCACCAACCCTATCGCCATGCGCGAAAAAACCGCAAAACCAAATCCCGCCCCCATCGCGCTCCACTTGATGGCCAGCGGCGTGGTTGACCAGATCAGCACGACGAGGATAAATGCGGCGGATAAAGGCATCAGGCCTGCGCCTGATAATTCCAGTCCAGATGACCCGTTTCATCAGCGAATATGCGGATGTGTTTGATATTCTGCTCGCGCAGTCTGGCTTTGATGTTAATCGACTTCAAAAATCCACCTATCCCGTCCAGAGCGATCATGCCCTGCACCCGGGTTTCACCGGAGACTCTGGCAATTTCACAGTGAATACCCGCGCAGGCGCTTTCCCGCTCTGATAGCAGCGGTTTCAACTCCGCCTGCATTTCCTGAACCAGCTTCATCTGTTCGCGCTTTTGCGTGTTGAGCGCACTGCCCGCCGCCATGGACGGCGCAAATCTGGCCGTCATTTTCTGCCAGCCTTCCTGCTGTACCGCATTCAACTGAACCTTGCCCTGACGGATACTGGTCGCCAGCGCGAGATATTTGGCAAACTCCGCATCCGATTTGAGTTTGGCGATTTCCTGATTTATTTCTTCTATCACCTTGTTGTGCTCGACAAGAGCGCCTTGCATCTGCGCAATCTTTGCATCCAGGCCCGTCAGGGCGGGGATCAGCATGGAGATCAGCGTTTCCTTGTCGCGGCAAGCCGCAGAAGAGCTTATCCGTACCGTTCGGCCCGCCATGCAGCACCCTTCGGCACTGCCGATCTGGATATTTTCGGCGACGATATCGCAGTTGACCGCACGCTCTATGCGCACAGCCCGGCCCAGTATCAGACAGCTCTCCGCGTAGGGCAATATCACCGTACCGCTGCACGCCTCGATTACCGAGTTGAAAACTTTGGACTTTGAGGTGACATCACCGCCGTGGCTTTTCGCACTGCCGCCCGACAGTATCTTCTCCAGCAGTATGAAGCCGCCCTGAGAGACGATGTCGCCGTACACATCCGAGCAAAAAGTCATGTTGCGGCCTTCGACCACACGACCTTCCTGCACCTCGCCGTGTTCGATGAATTCGTTGCTGGCAAGCGAGATATCCCCGGTAGTCTTGAGACTGACCCCGGCCCTGTTCTCGATCTTTTCGGTGACAGAAATGTGGTTGGATTCCACATCGAGCGACAAAAAACCATCCTGATCAGCGACGATATATTCGCAGCCGTCCAGCACCTCAACCCGAGTTCCGCTGCCTGCCATTCTTGCAAGATCCACATCGTCGCGCCTTAAATCAGGCATGATTTTCTCGCCGTCCAGCTTATAACCTGGCTTACCGGGCACGCTCGCTTTTTTCCTCAGCAAGCGGGTATCTTTAGCGACATGGGGGAAGCCATTCTGAAATTTCCGCAAATCCGCTTTGCCATTGACCAGCTGCTTGGGCGCAACATCCCTGCGCAATACGCTGCAAGCCTCCTCGATTTCCGCATCGCTTCCCTCGACGGCATCGCGCTGCACGGCGATGTTGATGCGCACCGACGCGCCGCGCGCGATCGCAGCTGTAACCGCCTCGATGTCGATCCCGAACCGGACACCCTTACCCCACATGTCGGCGATGAATTCATCCACATCGAGCCGGGTTTCCTGCATCTCTACCCGCCGCTCAACACCGTTACCTTCCTCACCACCATAAACCGGAACTTCGATTTCGGCTTCGATCAGGACCGGCTCAAAAAAATACGCGGCGTGTTTTTCATCCACCTTGACCGCTTTGTAGAGCGCCCGGCGTTTCTGCTCAAAAGGCACGATTTTGTCTGCCAGCCTGAGTTTCCCTGACTTTTCATGCTCTGCGCCGTAAAGCAAATCGCTGAACAGGGCATAGTCAAGTCCGCTAAAGCGCTCACCACGGCTAAACAGTCCGTCGACAAATTTTTCGAATTCTGTTGCCGAAAAAATCGACAAATCAACATAAAGCCCGTCTTCCCGCTGGCTCAGGCAGTCATCCAAAATCAGCGCATTCGTTCGGTTCGTCATATTCACTGTCCGGAGTAAATCAGCTACAGGCAGGCATCCGTCTTGCGCAAGCGCCCCGCGATGACTCTCATGATGTGCAGCGCGAAATTCGGGGTCTGCTGAATGAGAAAAGCAAACCGTTTCTGACCGACCGGGAACAAGGTGCAATCGGTCTTGGCGATGACGGTCGCAGAATGCACCGTATCGTCTATCATCGCCATTTCCCCCAGGATCGCCCCTGCCTCTGCCACTTCCATCACCCTGTCGCGCACCACAATCTCAACCGAACCGGTCATCACGACGTACATAAACTCGCCCTTCTGGCCCTCACTGAACAAAACCTCACCGGCAGACAGGCTTTTCAAATCGGTTTCGTGGCGAAACAACTGCGCTAAATTCATGGTTCAACCTTCAAAATGTGCATAGTGCCGGTATTCTATCCGCAAGTGGCGTCGGATGAAAAAAGTACGAGAAAAATTACCTGCTATTCGAGGTACATCGCGTTGTATTCGCGCTGGTGCCGCTCCAGGACCTTGCCGCGCTTGAGCTTCAAGGTCGGCGTCAGCATGCCGTTTTCAGTCGACCAAGGTTCCTCCAGCAAGGCGATGCGCCGGATGCGTGCGTAGCCCGGAAAGGCTTTGATTTGCTTTGCAACGCGGCTCAGGGCATAGGCTCTGGCCTGAGGAAAATTTAAGCTTTCCGGCCAATCATCGGGCAGATTGCGCTCTTTCATGGCCGCACGCCATCTTTCGCAGCTGACAACCGCCAGCAGCGAAAGATGGGATTTTCCTTCGCCTACCACCATCACCTGCTCAAACAGCGGATCGCGCAGTATCGCCGCCTCCATATCGGACGGCGGCACTTTTTCCCCGTTGGACAGGACGATAATCTCCTTGATTCTGCCGGTGATGGTGATGCGCCCGTCAGAATCGATGCGCGCCACGTCCCCCGTATTGAGCCAGCCATCCTCCGTAAAAATCGCCCGGGTCGCCTCCTCGTTGTTCCAGTAACCCCGCATCACGTTATGACCGCGCACTTCCAGCGCATCCTGCGCGCCCAGCCTGACTTCGACTCCGGGCAGGGCATGCCCCACGCTGCTGGGCAGGTTATCCGCGGCACGGCAGACGCTGATCACAGGACTGGTCTCGCTAAGCCCGTACCCCTGGATGATCGGTATCCCAAGCCCAATAAAGGTGCGCGCATTGTCAGTCGCCAGCGCCGCCCCACCGGTGACAGCCATGCGCAGATTTCCGCCCATCCGCCGCGTCAGCTTGTCCGCCACCAGCGCCTTTAACACCGGCCAGAGCAGCTGTTTGGGATGCCATCCTGCACGCCCCTGTTCGTTTTCGAAGCGCTGGTAACCCACCTCGACCGCCAGATCAAAAAGATAACGCGTAAAGGCAGGGCCTTTTTCCAGTTTTGTGCGCACCGCCGCCTGTATGCGCTCGAATATCCTCGGCACGGCAATCAGGATGGTCGGACGGATCAGCGCCAGATCCTCCTGCAGCTGTTGCACCGAACGCGCATAGGCAACCGTCGCACCCGCCATCATCGGGACGTAATAGCCAGCGGTGCGCTCTAACGCGTGAGAGAGCGGCAAAAAGGATAAAAAAACATGCCCGGGCGTAACCTCGAATGTCTGAAGTGCAGCGGAAGCATTGCTGATCAGATTTCTATGAGTGAGCATCACGCCTTTGGATTTACCCGTCGTGCCCGAGGTGTAGACGATGGTGGCCAGTTCATCCGGATCCATGACCCGGTGCTGGAGCGCACCGGCACTCTGCGGCAGCCATTCGTCCACGCCGCGCAGCCTGGCATCGTCGTCGCCTTCCGGCGGCGCCTTCAGGGTGACGATGCGCAGCAACAGTGACTGACAAACCTCATGCAGCGGATGCCAGTGCGTCGCATTGTCGATCAGCAGCAGCTTCGCACCGGAATCCTTCAGCACATGGGCGACATTTTCCGGACGATCCGCCACATAGAGCGGCACGGTGACCAGCCCAAGACCCAGCGCCGCCTGATCGAACATCACCCATTCCGGACAGTTCTTCAGCATGATCGCCACGCGATCCCCCGGCAGCAGGCCCTCATGATCGAAGGCCGCCTGCCAGATGGCAATGCGCTCTGCCATCTGCTGCCAGCTCAGCTCCGCCCAGGCGCAAAGATGATCATCAAAGTAACGGTAGGCTATGGCATCGGGGGTTCTGCGCACCCGCTCACAAAAAAGCACGTCCAGCGTCATGGCAGCATCGGGTTTAATAACATCTGCATGCATTGCGTCCAACCTTTAATCTGTCGAATATCGAGGAAACTTTCAGTCGGCATCCTGATACCGGCAATATGTTTCCCTTATGAATAAAATAGCTCCCAGCCCCATCACGGAAAAACCCAGCATTATCCCTATGCCGTTCTGGTAACTACCCTGACCGCGATCGATCGCCCAGCCCACCAGCGGCTGCATGATAGCAGTCCCCATGAATGCGCCTATGTTCACCACGCTGGTCGCCATACCCGACAGGGCATGGGGATTGACTTCCTTGGCGCAGGACCAGCTCAGCGTAAAACCGGGAGCTGCCAGCCCCATGACAAAAAACAGCGCATAGCTGGCAGCAGCACTCATAGGGATGGCGAACCACATCGGCAGCCAGCACAGACTATAGGCCAGCGCGCAGACCATCATCACCGGCTTGCGCCGCCCCAGGCGGTCGGACAGCATGCCGATAAAAAAAGCGCCAACGGCAAACCCTGCCAGCAGCAAAGTGGTATGACTGGTCGCCTGCGCCCGGTCCATCCCGTAAACATCGTGTAAAAACGGCACGGCCCAAAGACCCGCGAATGCAAACAGCGACCCTGCCAGCCCCATGTTGACCCAGAGTCCGGGCCAGGTCGCACGATTTTTGAGCACCACCAGCAATCCATCGTACCAGTGCCCGTCATGGGGCGCGTGCGCTGCACGGCCATCCAGCTCACGCATGCTGGGCAAGCCTGTACGCCCCGGATGATCTCGCACCATGAGCCAGGAAACCCCCGCCAGCAGCAAAGACAACACCCCCACAAAGACAAACGCGGTGCGCCATGAAACATAGTTCAGCGCCCAGGCCAAGGGAGAGGCGGCCAACAGCGAACCTACATTGCCCAGCAGTATGGTCGCACCGGTCATGGTGGCGAAATGGCGGTCGTGAAACCAGGCCGCGTTCAGTTTCAACAGACAGATAAAGGTGACCGAAACCCCCAGCCCCACCAGCAAGCGCCCGGCCGATGCGACAGCCAGCGTATCGGAAAGACCGAACAGCAGCGAACCCGCACCTGCAATCACACCGCCTGCCGTCACCACGAGGCGCGGCCCCAGCGTGTCAGCCAGTATCCCTGTCGGGATCTGCATCACCATGTACACATAGAAATAAGTTGCGGCCAGCGCACCCAGTTGTGCTCCGCTGGCCAGAAAAGTTTGCTGCAAATCGGACGATATCGCCGCCGGTGCAAAGCGGTGAAAAAACGACAGCATATATGCCAGCCCTACGATGGCAAAAGCGCTCCAGCGCAAACGGATCAATTGACGCGACTGACAGGGAGTGAGCATGCGAATTCTTTCAGCAATCAGTTTTTAAGCCTGCATGTTGTCAACCGGGAACATCCGGCCGCGTTAATGGCATCGTGACTAATCTTGGTCAAAATACAGAAGGTGATCGAAATGGGCAAGCTGGATACCGAATCGTTCGACAAATTTTTAGAGTCCATCAAAAAGGCGGGCGTTGTCATTTTCAATGAGTCTGAGTTGCGCGAGCGCATGGCGGAAGCCTACAACTGGCGCTATGCCTTCACCACGCTGGTGGCCAATGGCCGCCGCGCCGGCATCTGCTTCGAAGATAAAAATCACGATGAAAAGAAGATACGCCGCGCATTCGCCAAGTTTAAATTTCCCCAGAATTCTGAAGCCCTGCTGGCCGCGACACTGAAGTCCACGCACTGATCTGCGCCAGTTCCTGCAATACCGCCTTGAGCAAAGTGTAGCATCTGGCGACTGATTCGATCTCGACTCTTTCGCCTGGCGCATGAGCCCCCTGTATGTCGGGGCCGAAGGAAATCATGTCCAGATGAGGGTGGCTGGCCGCCAGAAGACCGCACTCCAGGCCTGCGTGTATCACCTGCAGGCCGGCAGGATGCCCGTACTGTTTCGTATACACGCGCTGGCACAGAGCCAGAAGTGGCGATGACGGGTCCGGCATCCATCCGGGATAAGCGCCGTCCTTGCCAGCATTGAGCTCAAATTCCCTCGCATGGCGTATCAGCTTGTCGGCCAGCACATCGGCACTCGCATCTTGCAGCGATCTGACCTTGAAAGTCGCCGCGAAATGACCGTTTTCGAGCGACACCACCCCCAGATTGCTGGATGTTTCCGTCACGCCGGGAAAATCGGCGCTCAGACTTGCAACGCCGTTCGCCGCCGTATCGAGAAAAGCCAGCAACGGCTCCAGGCGTGATACGGCGCTCTTCGAACGCATTTCGAGATGCTTACAGCTAAATGACACCCTCTCATCACTCTGGCTAAAACGATCCCGCCAGCTTGCCAGCCGGTGCGCCACCCATACATCGATGCTTGCCGCCCGTTCCACCGGCAAGGCACAAAGCGCGCAGGCCTCGCGCGGAATCGCATTGCGCGCCGAACCGCCCTTCATTTCGATCAGCCTCACCTCGGTGTGTGCAGACAGATCACGCAGCGCCTCGCTCAGCAATTTGATCGCATTGCCCCGCCCGCTGTGTATGTCTATGCCGGAATGTCCGCCGCGCAAGCCCGACACGGCAAACTCCAGCACCGAATAATCCGGGGGCACATCCTGCAGTTCGCAAACATGGCCCACCTCCACATCCACGCCACCAGCGCAGCCCAGATAGAAATGCCCCCACTCCTCGGTGTCGAGATTGATCAGAGTCTTGCCCTGCAAGCTGCCAGGCTGCAGGCCGCGCGCTCCGTCCATGCCGGACTCCTCGTTGACGGTGAGCAGCACTTCCAGCGGCGGATGCACCGCCTCTTCGAGTGCCGCCAGCGCAAGCGCCACGCCTATGCCGTTGTCCGCCCCCAGCGTGGTGTCAGGCGCCACCACCCAGCCGTCCTTAATTTCAACGCGTATCGGATCCTTCAGAAAATCGTGCTTTGTACCCGAATTGGCCTGGCAAACCATGTCCAGATGAGCCTGCAAGATCACGCCGGGCGTAGCCTCAAAACCGGCACTGGCCGACTTTTTCAGAATCAGATTGCCCGCACCATCTGTGGCGGCGGCAATACCGCGCGCCTGTGCCCATGCCTTCAGATGTTCTATCAGAGCCGCCTCATGCCTGGATGCACGCGGGATTTCGCACAGCGTGGCAAAATGATTCCAGACGGATTGCGGATGCAGTTCTTTCAAATTTGTATTCATGTTCTATCTCGTTTCAAGCCAGTTCAATGCCCCCTGTCCGGCCAGCCGTCCGCTGGCAAAGCAGGCCGTCAGCAGATAACCGCCGGTGGGGGCCTCCCAGTCCAGCATTTCGCCTGCAACAAAGATTCCGGGGAGCGCCATCAGATGGTCATCCAGACCTTCAAAAGCCACGCCACCGGCCGAGCTGATCGCCTCGTCCAGCGGACGGGGAGAAATCAGCTTTACAGGCAACGATTTGATGTATGCCGCCAGCGTCTCAGGATGACCGTAGTCTTCAGGCGAGAGCAGTTCGCGCAACAGTCCGCTTTTGACCCCGGTGATTTTTGCCCGGCTTTGCAGATGGCTGGACATAGAACGGGAACCGCGCGGGTGAGCCACTTCGGAGATGACGCGACTTATATCCTTGCCGGGCAGAAGATCGATGTGTACCACTACGCTGCCGACAGCCTCTATCGCATCGCGTAAACCTGCCGAAAGGGCGTAAATCAGCCCGCCTTCTAAGCCGGTGCCAGTCACCATCACATCGCCCTGTCGGCTATGCAACGTCCCTGCCGCATCGGTGTAACTCACCGTCACCGACTTCAAAGGCTCTCCCGCATATTTCTCACTGAAGTGCGCGCTCCAGTTCACGTTAAAACCGCAGTTTGCAGGTTTCAACGGCGTCACGGCAATGCCGCGTTGCTGCAATACCGGCACCCAGGCGCCATCCGAACCCAGTCTGGCCCAGCTGCCGCCACCCAGCGCCAGGATGACCGCATCAGCCTGAACTTCGTGACTGCCGCTGGGCGTAGTAAAACACAGCGTATCGCCGGCCCATCCTGTCCAGCGGTGTTTCATATGAAAATGCACGCCCGCCTGACGCAACCGGTGCAGCCAGGCGCGCAGCAAGGGGGCGGCTTTCATATCGAGAGGAAAAACCCTGCCCGAACTGCCGATAAAAGTCGTAACGCCGAGCTTGTGCACCCAATCGCGCAACTCATCGGGACCGAACAGCTCAAGCATCGGTTTTATGAGAGCGCTGCGCGACCCGTAACGCGACAGGAAAGCTTCAGCAGGCTCCGAGTGCGTGATGTTCATCCCGCCCTTGCCCGCCATCAGAAACTTGCGTCCGGCGGTCGGCATCGCATCGTATACTTCGACGCGCACTCCTGCGCCGCTCAGCACTTCGGCGGCCATCAGCCCGGCCGGTCCGCCGCCGATGACGGCGACCTTGCGCTTGTTCATAGTGTCCTTAAGAAAAGTGGCAATCGTCGATTTTAAAACAGCGTTGTGCACTTGTCACAGCTAATACGGGGTTTACAATATCAGCCGCTGCGGCGAAGATAACAAAACATATGACAGAGGAGATGTGATGGACTTTATTTCGTGGTCAGTTTTCGGCCTGCTGTTCGTACTCGCCGAATCGGCTACCGGCACTTCCTATCTGATGGCAATCGGGCTGGCTTTCATCTACCCGGCAATCGCCGACTATCTGCACGCCTCTGAAAACACACAGTATGCCGCGCTGACCATCGGCGTCCTCATACACCTGCTGATGGTAAAAGTGCGCGGAAAATCCGGGAAAACCGCATCCGATGCCCCCTCGGATATCGGTCAGCGCGTCGAAGTCATCGAATGGATAGATGAAGGCACCGCCAGAGTAAACTACCGTGGCCGTGAATGGATGGCCGACAAGGCGGCGAACGAGATGCCCGATGCGGACTACGGCATCATCAAATCCGTCCAATACGGCCGTCTCATCATCACGACCTCATAAAGCAGTCGGCAAACACAAAACCGTCGCGCGTCACGATCTTTCCAGATTCAATTTCGAGCGGCTGATTAAACATCGGGCCGTCGAAAACAAAGCTGTGAAATTCGCCGTTCTCGCCGCAGGGGTCTATGCCGGGCGGCATGCTTGCAACCAGCTCCGGCGTCAGCTCACGCCCGGCAAATTCGGCGGACAGCACCCGAGGATCGACGCAGGTCAAACAGGCGCGCAGACCGCTGCCCAGCATCTCCGCCAGCAACTCTCCCGTATCTCTGCCCCACAGCGGGAACACCGCCTCTATCCCGGTGCCCTGCATGCGCTGCTCGCGATAGTCGCGCACATCCTGCAAATACAGATCGCCGAATGCCATGCACTGCACGCCCGCCGCTTGCGCGCTCGCCATGAAATCCGTCATCACGGCAGCGTACTGTTCATCGGAACAGGGGTAGGGAATCTCGATGATGTGCAGCGGCAACCCCACCGCCTCCGCCTGTCGGCGCAGCAGTTCTACGCGCACCGCGTGCATCGCGACGCGGTCGAATGCGGCATTGACGGTGGTATAAAGCGCCGTCACCTCGTATTCACCGGCGTTTCGCAGCACGTGCAGCGCCCAGGCGCTGTCCTTGCCGCTGCTCCAGCTAAGCCAGGTGCGCATCAGCCATCGCCGAACAGCGCGTCTAACGGATTGATTGCTGCGGACGGTTTACCGGAAACGCGCCTGGCGGTGAACTCTTCCTCTATGTTGTCGCGGTAAAAACTCCACGCCGCACCCGATGAACTCAAACGCCGCCACATATCTTCGCCCACGCCGCCGTACTGCAAGGTACTGCCATCCTCCAGCTGCACCTGCAACAGGCGCGCTCTTGCATCGTAGCCGATGCCGCGCAGTTTTCCTGAATGGATCTTTTTCATTTCCATGGATGTATTCCGTTATTCGCCCGAAGGCCACTCGCTGAAAGGGAACGGCATCACCTCTGTTGCAAAGGTGAAGAACAGCGCGATTTGTCGCAAGTAATTGCCCATGCCGCGACCGAGGGTAACCAGTTGTACATTGGGCGAACCGCTCAACAGTGTCACGACAAACTGGATCACCGCCACCACGCCCAGCACCGTCACACACACATGAAACGCCAAGGCCATCAACAGCATGTAAAAGCCGCGCAGCCAGATATTGCGCCTGTTCCCTGACATATCAGAAAGATCATTCATCGCTAGCGCTCCTGATTAACCGGGGCTGACCCGATTATGATTTATTCCGCCCACCCAAAAAACAACTCGAGTCGGCACCTTGTTATTGACCCGCCGATGGGCACGAACTACATGGCTGCAAAGTATAGCGAAAAACACCGGCCCGCACTGCGATCCGCACACAGCCTGCGTCAGCGCGGCGGAATTGACGTAAAATCGCGTTCCTTCAGTTCACCTGCCCTCGCATGCCCTCCATCGTTCTTGCCACCCTCAACGCACGCTACAGCCACGCTTCGCTCGGCCTGCGTTATCTGGCCGCCAATATGGGCGAACTCGAGCAGGACACACAGATCATGGAGTTCGTCCTGCAGAACAGGCCGGAAGAGATCATCGAATCCATACTGGCGGCCAAACCCGTCATCGTCGGCTTCGGCGTCTACATCTGGAATGTGCTCGAGATCACCCGGGTAGTAGAGCTGCTCAAGTGCATCGCCCCGGAAATAACCGTGGTGCTGGGCGGGCCGGAGGTGAGCTTTGAGTGCGAGCAGCAACCGATCGTGAAGCTTGCCGATTATGTGATCACCGGCTGGGGCGACATCAGTTTTGCTAAACTCTGCCGCGAACTGCTACAAAAGCGCCCGCAGGCGCAAAAAATCATCGCAGGCATCCAGCCTCAGCTTTGTGACATCAAACTGCCCTATGCGCTGTACAGCGACGGCGATATCGCCAACCGCACCCTGTACGTCGAAGCCTCGCGCGGCTGCCCGTTCAAGTGCGAATTCTGCCTCTCCTCGCTTGACAAGACGGCCTGGGCCTTCGATCTCGACCTGTTCCTGGCCGAGATGGCGAAGCTGTACCAGCGCGGCGCGCGCCAGTTCAAGTTTGTGGACCGAACCTTCAACCTCAACATCAAGGCCAGTGCGCGCATCCTGGAATTTTTTCTGGAGCGGCTGGACGACAAGCTGTTCGTGCATTTCGAGGTAGTCCCGGATCATTTGCCCGATCAGCTCAAAGAACTGATCCTGCGCTTTCCTGCGGGTTCGCTGCAATTCGAGGTCGGCATCCAGACTTTCAATCCGGAGGTGCAGGCGCTCATCTCGCGCAAACAGGACACGCCCAAAACGGAAGAAAACCTGCGCTGGCTGCGCAATGAGAGCCGCGCGCATGTACATGTCGATCTCATCATCGGCCTGCCCGGCGAAGACATGGCGAGCTTCGCGCAAGGCTTTGACCGCCTGGTAGCGCTCAAACAGCAGGAAATTCAGGTCGGCGTATTAAAACGCCTGCGCGGCACCGGCATCATCCGCCATACAGCGTCGCATGGCATGCGCTACACCCCCTACGCGCCCTACACTGTACTCGCCACCGATTGCATCGATTTTTCCACCATGCAGCGCCTGGTGCGCTTTGCCCGCTACTGGGATCTGGTCGCCAACTCGGGGCGATTCCCGCAGGCGCTGCCTCTGCTGCTTGGCGAGAGCCCGTTCGCGCATTTTCTGGCGTTCTCCGACTGGCTCTATGCCACCACCCGCAAGACCCATCAGATTGCGCTGGAGCAGTTGTTCGATCTGGTTTACCGGGGAATGAGCGAATGGCTGCCGCAGGCGGAAGTACGGGCAGCGGTGGAGCGCGACTTTATTTTGTCGGGCAGCAAGGCGATTCCGGCGTTTTTAAGGGCCGGAAAAACGGATCACACAGAAAGCCGCAAAGCCAGACAGACGAGCCGGCAAGACCGGCATCTGGCAAAGGAAACATAGTGTCTGGTTTTGCCGGTGGCAGACCGGCAGCAAGACCGCAAGGGTCTTCGCCTAAAAACATAGTCGCGCATAGCGCTCCTTGTTTTGAGCGAAAGGCGCCCCCAGTTTGCCGCCGCTGCGCGGTTCCCTGCGTTGCTCGACTGGTCAGGCGGCTGCGGAACTCGCGCTACGCACTCAAACAGTCCTCGCCAACACCTCCTGAGCAGTCTCCGCTACTCGGCGGCGCTCAGGGGATATGGCGGGACTCATGGCTAACATCATGAAACGAGCCTGACCCTAATTTCCAATACGGTCATTACAGCGACAACCTGTTTGGTTAACAGACCGTTCGCCCTGAGCAGCCCGTACAGCGGGCGAGTCGAAGGGTTAATTACCTGCCAACTGCATTTTTGAGGTGAGGATAATTCCGAAAAATCTACACGCTGACCTTCAGTGCGCCAGCCGATTGAGCAAGACAACCTGTAAATCGCGGCGACTGTCCAGCACAGCCATCACCAGCACTCGCTGACTTGCAATCCGGTAAACGATACGCCACGGTGAATAGAGGATTTCACGGTATTGCGATATGCCGGTGTCAAGCAGTTCCGGCACGATGCGACCACGATTTGGCAAGGCAGAAAGCTGGGCGGCCTTTGCCTCCAGCTTGTCCAGAACAGCCAGCGCATTTCCGACACTGTCCTGCGCGACGTAGTCGACGATTCCCGTCAAATCCTGCCGCGCGGTATCCGTCCACAATACCTGATACGTTTCAGCCATTTTGCTGCTTTAGCAAGGACGCCCGCATCGAACTGAACACTTCAGACTGCGCAGTCAGTCTGTCTTTGCTCACATCCGCCTCACCCTGCACCATCAGCTTCAGCATCAAAAAGGCATCCTGCTGGGCGCGATAGGTTGCGTAATCCTGCACCACCGCGCTCGCCGAGCCGTTCTGTGTCAGGATAATATTGGCTCCACCTCGCGTCTCCTGCAACAAGCGACTCGCCGAGGTTTTGAAGTCAGTCAGACTGATGATTTGTTCATGCACAGCAGATCACCGAATAAAGATTGAATTCGGTCATTGTAACGATAGAGCGGAAAAATGCAACGAAACTCATTGCCGGGTGTGACCGGCAGTCTCACGCCCGCAAGGGGCGTCCCCGCACAAATACCCCAAGCTCACACAAGCTGGTGTGAGGCACGAACCCCAGCACAACTGGCCGCATCAAATATTTTCGAAACTACGATACTTGGTTGCCAATCTCATTAATATTAGAAAAGCCATACTTGATACAGAGAGCCATAACGAACTCAGGGTCAACTGAGTAAACAAAGGCAAGCATACCGCGAAGTCTGGACACCTCCTCTACCGGTAATCGCCCATTGCAGAGGGAATGTAACGAGGCTCGCAAACGGCGTTTTTCATCACGCCCCACGGAAACCGTTCCATTATTTGCTAGGTTCAAGCCGACCAACGTTCGTCTATTTTTCTTTGAAACATTAACAGTCTTGGATTCATTCAGGGATACGCCCAGATATGCCATTTCACTCAGCAAACGGCGCACTTCCAGTTCAATTTTGTCCAACAGATGCGGTTCTGAAGTTGAAATAGCCAAATCATCCGCATACCTTGTGTATTTTGCATTTTTAGCCAAACAAAAATCCGTAAGCCTGGTGTCGAATTCCCACATCAAATAATTTGATATGAAGGGCGAACTGGGCGCGCCAATTGATAATTGCAACACTTCAGTATCAGGAGGGTTTCGGCAAAGAAGGTGGCATAGAATCCACAATTCTCTTTCAGAATAACTTGCATCAAGAGTCAATCGATGGCGAATAGTAGCCTCTTTAATGCTCGGGAAAAATTCTCGGAAATCAAGTTTTAGTAAATAACGTGAAGCGGCGTGTGGCTCCGCGTGATTTTTGATTGAGTGATTTGGCCGGTATGCCACAGCCGCGTCATGTAAGGGTAAAGAATTTAATTCATGCTTAACTAGAAGTCGTTGTAAGAATTTCAGCTCTGCTGTCGGCTGTGAGATGAGCCGTTTACCACGACCATTTCGCTTTTCAATGAAATGATCTTTATAACGACGTGGGGCCGTAACAATTAGGATACCTAGCTCGCGCTCAGAGAACGGCGATAAATCCAAGAGACGCTGGAAAAGTGGCTCATTTAAAAAGCTCATTGTGGCCTCTCAAAAATAGACTTTTTGCGTTTGTCACTCTGGACATGTTTTTCAGATGCAACCTTGAATCGACTGCGATCGAATCTATTTCGATTTGTGCCGTCTCCTTCTTTGGCAGCATAGTTGATCCATGGCGCAGAACTCGATCTGCGGCGAACATAAAAAAATTCTGTGTTGCCGAGACGTTCTATTTTTACTAATCCAAAAAAATCAAGTAATTTCAAAGATTTTTTTGTTTCAGTCTCGTTTATCTGCACACCAAAATGATCCATTGCAAGTTGTAAATCATCTAGTTTACTAACCAATAGTAAATCAGTTAGATCGGCTAACAACAATAGTCGATGCATAGGATTGTTAATGTCTAAGATTAAGGAGTTATGCTTTTTAGGTAACCAAGCGGAAATTGACTCGATTGTCGCTTCAAAATCTGTTTCGGGTAATTCATTTGAAGTGGCGCTTACATCGCATCTCCCAGACGCCATTTCAACGCGAGTTAAGGGGCCCAAATTGAGGAATGATTGGCGTTTTCTTTCTAGTAAGTGTTCTGACCGCACGATAACAAAAAGGTGAGGAAGTATCCACTTGTCAAGTGCGAGAGCACCTAGTTCAGCGTAGGACCCAGGCGATTCCGCGAATAAAATAATTGCATGCGCGAGGTAGCAAGCATCTCTCTCAAATTCAAGCAAATCTCCATAACCTGAAAAAAACCACCAGTCGGGGTAATCCTCTGGACGTTTGATATGCTCAAACCAGTGCGGTGGTGCCAAATGCAAAAAGGCTTGCCTACAGAATGAATTGCGGAGAGATTGGGCTGGTTTATTGGAATCGTCTTCGAAAGGGCCGCCGAAAACCCAGATTTTATCCGGCAGCTTTATAAGCCGACATGCCCCTGGATCGACCGTGTTGATTAGTTGATCCAGAGGCTCACCAGACATTTCAATTACCTTAAATTAGGCATGAAGTACGGGGTCGGCTCGTCCGGCCACGAACTTCATGCCGTTGATGCCTTCCACCTAAACGCAGTCCTGCGAAACGCCGGACAATTGATAGCTGCCTACTACCAGTCGCGTAATTGAGGTTCACATTCTAGCGATGCAATCGAATCTTGGCTATCAGCGAGTAAATAATTATCGGCAGTACACGTTTTGCTGCGGTAGAACAATCGGGGACACACCACAGTTTCCGGCCTGCGCATTCATACCTCCTGCACCCCTGTTCCATACTTCGCCACCAGTTTATCCACTGTCAGCAGCAACAAGCCTTCCACGCGCGCCTGAGCGATCAGAATGCGGTCGAACGGGTCTTTGTGGAATGGCGGCAGTCCGTTCACCGCGACGGTATGCTCACTTGTAACAGGAAGTTCGCGGTAGCCATTAACCAGCAACATGCGCCACAAACGGCGCGAATCAACCTTGAAGTCCGAACGATCAAGGCTATTTTTGATGGTGATTTCCCACAGACTGGCGGCGCTGAACACGAGCTGATTGGCAGGGTCCATGAGTAAAGCACGCGCATTTTCCGGGATGCGCTCAGGCGTACTGGCGGCCCACAGCAACAAGTGGGTGTCGAGCAGCAGATTCACGCGGCTTTGCCTTCAAACAAGTCCTCAATTTCATTGCCACCCATCTGATCGAAATCGTCCGGGACGGAAAACTCACCGGTCATAAACCCCAAGCGACAGGAAGTTTCCGCTTTATCCAGCGGAATCACCTTGACCATCGGCTTGCCGGCCTTGGCGATGATGAATGCCTCGCCGTGGGCTGCCTGTTCTACCAGACGGGATAATTGAGTCTTTGCGTCGTGAATGTTAACGGTAAGCATGGCGACCTCCAGATGAACCAACAGCGGTTAGTTTATAACAATGTGCTGTAATCGCACAGGTTATTCATGCAATCAGGCTGCCATCGGCTCAAAGCGATGGATCTGCGCCAATACTCCCGACAATTCCTTTGCCGCTTCCTCGGTATCGTAGTCCGCCTGCAAGCCCAGCCAGAAACCGCTGGTTGTGCCGAAAAATGCAGCCAGGCGCAATGCGGTGTCCGCCGTGACGGCGCGTTTTCCTGTGCATATTGCCGAGATACGCGCTTCGGTTACGCCGATCTCCTTCGCCAGCCGGTATTGCGAGATGCCGAGCGGAATCAAAAATTCTTCGCGCAGCACTTCTCCGGGATGGATGTTGGGCAATTGATTTGAACTCATCGTCATTTTCCTAGTGGCAATTCCAGCAGCTCACTTCACAAATTACGCGTTCGGGCCTTGATCTCGTCTTCTGACAGCAGTTCGATCTGTTCGGCGCGTTCCTGGGTAATCCAGTCGCGAGTCACCATCATGCCGAGTATCGCCTCGCGGGTCGCCTTGATATCAGTATCTTCCACGGCCGGTTCGCCGAACAACATCACCATGATGGTCTTGCCCACGATGTTCAGCAGGATGCCGAACAGAATCAGCCCCATCAACATGGTGAGGCCTGCAATCACCCGACCCCAGAATGTCACCGGGTACATATCGCCGTAGCCCGTAGAGGTCAATCCCACGCTCCACCACATGGCGGCCGGAATCGAAGTAAACACGCGTTTTTCTGCCGGGATAGGGTTGCCGCTGACTGGATCTGTCGGCACGAATTTTTCGGCAGGCGCATCGGCAGGCCGGGAATTAGCCTTGGAAGCGGCATCGAGTCTGGCCTGCCCGGCAGCCATAGACTTAGCCGAATACAAGTCGCCTTCTGCGTAATATATCGACGTGCTGGAAATCATGATGACCGAAAACAGGGCGATGAAGTAGATCTTCAGGTTGATCCAAAGCGGATTGGCATCACTGGCCGTATGCCGCAGCTGCTCCAGTGCGATTCTAGCCATCTTGAGCACCCGCAACACGCGCAGCACGCGCAATACCCGCAACACTTCTGAGCCTTGCAGTACGGTCAGATTGAGCAGCATCAAGCAGGTCGGCAGGATGGAAATCAGATCCACCATGCCCCAGAAGCTGAAGAAATATTTCACCCGGTCTTTGGCAAAATAGAGGTTCCCAAAATAGTCGATGGCGAATAAAAAGACCGCACTGTATTCAATCAACTTGAACAACGCCGCATGGGTCGTGGCGTAGGGCTCCACTGTCTCCCCCGCCAGAGACAGGCAGGAGACGAAGATTGCGAAATTGATGATACCCATCCAGATCCGGAATCCGCTGAACATCGGATCGGTGAACATGGATCTGAAAAAACCTTCGTTACCGGCAGGCGAAAAATTATCAGCGTCACTCATGAATATGTCCCTAGGATTCAATTAATTTGATTCTGTCCTGCAAGTCCAGTCAGAATCCGCTGTCCGAAACAGCAAACGATTGGCTATTTCAGCCAGATACGTTCTTTCACCTGAAACGCGGCATCAAAGCGATAGACCAGCGGCACACCGGAAGGAACTTCCACTTTTTCAACATCCCCGGCAGAAAGGTTTTCCAGATGCATAATCAGGCCGCGCAGGGTATTGCCGTGGCTGATGACCAGCAGACTCCGGTTGCAGGCGAGTCGCGGCACCAGCACTTCATGCCAGTAGGGCAACATGCGCTGCTGACAGTCAAACAGGCTTTCACTGGCAGGCAGCGTGGCCGGATCAAGTTCGGCATAAAGCGGATCGAAACGCGGATGGCGCGGATCGTCCCACTCCAGGGGCAGCGGACTCTGGTAATAGCCGCGCCACCAGCCGTGCGCCGTCTGCTTGCCCCAGCGTGAAAAGATTTCATCCTTGGACATTCCCTGCAGCTGACCATAGTGACGTTCATTCAGCCGCCATGTCGTATAGCGTGGAATGTCTGGGTGGCCTGCAGATTCCAGCAAGCTGTCTATCATCAGATAGGTGCGCTTGAGCACCGAGGTATGAACCTCGTCCAGTGTTATCCCGCGGATCAGGCGCCCTGCCTCAGTGGTCTGCGCCCAGCCGTGATCGTTCAGCGCGATATTGGTCCATCCGGTGAAGCGGCGCGTCTGATTCCATTCGCTATAACCATGTCGCAGCAATACAAGACAGCCGACTGGATGGATCATTCGGCGGATTCCAGCAAGACCCTGGCAAGATGGCGGTGATCGTCCCACGCCTCGAGATGCCAGCCATGCGCATCGAAATGGAACCAGTTAAGCGCGCAGTTGGGAACGACAAAATCGCGCGGCGTATGCAGCGGGCGGCCGGTAGATCTGCGATAGAGGATGTCGAGCACGCCCGCATGGGTCACGGCCACGATGGTCTCCCCCGGGTGATGACGGCACAGGTGATCGACCGCAGCTTTCACGCGCGCCTCGAAGGCCAGCATGCTCTCGCCCGTCTCGAAATCATAGTTCAGGTCGCGCGCCATATAGCAGGCATGCGCCTCGGGATAACGCTGCAACCCTTCAGCTGCGGTGATACCCTGAAAGATGCCGTAATGACGTTCGCGCAACAGAGGATGCGTCCGGACTTCAAGACCGCGCCGTTCAGCCACCTTGCCGGCAGTCTCGACTGTACGTATCAGGTCGCTGCTGTAGATGACACTGAAATCGTGATGCGCTGCATTGAATGCCATCGCAAGCGCCTGCTTCCGTCCTGTGTCATTGAGCGGGATGTCAGTCTGCCCCTGAATTCGTTTCACCACATTCCAGTCTGTTTCACCATGACGTATGAAACAGATACGCGTCCCCTTTTCCCCCTTGCCGTGAAAATGAGGCACAACAATTTTCGGACGAACCGTTTCGGTCATGAAAAATCTCCTCCGGCACAGAGCAGCGTTGAACGAACCCTCTCAGAGCTCATAGATCCCTCCAAAAATCATGCCGCCAACCCTTGTTACCGGCTGATCGGCTTGTAGCGGATACGCTTAGGTTTGGCGCCTTCTTCGCCGAGGCGTTTCTTCTTGTCGGCTTCGTACTCCTGATAGTTGCCATCGAAGAAGGTCCATTTCGAATCGCCTTCGCAGGCCAGAATATGCGTAGCTATTCGGTCGAGGAACCAGCGGTCGTGTGAGATCACCGCCACGCAACCTGCAAATTCCAGCAGCGCGTCTTCCAGCGCACGCAAGGTTTCCACGTCCAGATCGTTGGACGGTTCGTCCAGCAGCAGCACGTTGCCGCCCGCGATCAACGTTTGAGCAAGATGCAAGCGTCCGCGCTCACCGCCTGAGAGCTGGCCGACCAGCTTGGTCTGATCGCCGCCCTTGAAGTTGAAGCGGCCGATATAGGCGCGCGCAGGCGTCTCGTATTTGCCGACCGTTAAAATCTCGTTGCCGCCTGAGATGGCATCGAACACGGTCTTTTCACTTTCAAGAGAATCGCGCGCCTGATCCACATGCGCGATCTTGACGGTCTGACCGATCTTGACTGTGCCCGAATCGGGCTGCTCTTTGCCCGTGATCATGCGGAACAAGGTGGACTTACCCGCGCCGTTAGGACCTATGATGCCGACGATCGCGCCGGGCGGCACCTTGAAGCTTAAGTTGTCGATCAGCAACCGGTCGCCATAGGCCTTGGAGACGTTCTCGAATTCGATGACTTCGTTGCCCAGACGCTCGCCCACCGGGATGAAGATCTCCTGAGTCTCGTTGCGCTTCTGGTGTTCCTGAGAATTGAGTTCCTCGAAACGCGCGATACGCGCCTTGGACTTGGCCTGACGAGCCTTGGGGTTCTGACGCACCCATTCGAGTTCCTGCTTCATCGCCTTGGAATGCGCATCGAGCTGCTTCTGCTCCTGCGCCAGACGCGCGCCTTTTTGCTCCAGCCACGAGGAATAGTTGCCCTTCCAGGGGATGCCGTGGCCGCGATCGAGTTCGAGTATCCATTCGGCCGCATTGTCGAGGAAG